>NZ_JCACKO010000015.1:0-71111 GCF_059505445.1 Brasilonema angustatum
AGTCGAGGTTTTGGGATTGAGATATTTATCCTCTTTTTTTGGCGAAGGTATTGTTCAACAATTGGCTTTCTTTGGCTGTTCCACCAACACAGTTGACTCAGGCGAAAGCAGAATTGACAACACAAATTCAGCAGGGGCGAGTCTGGTTGTTGTTGGATGGAGTGGATGAGGTGGCTGTATCGGGTGTGCAGACGTTGCAGGCGATCGCGCAACAACTCACAGGATGGATCGCCCAGTCGCGAGTGGTGCTTACTTGTCGGCTGAATGTCTGGCAAGCGGATTACAATGCGCTAGAAACCTTTGAAACTTATCGCCTACTGGATTTTGATTATCCTAAGCAGGTGCATGAGTTTATCGATAATTGGTTTCGGAACCTTACCCCTCAATCTCTCAGTGAGGAGAGGGGGAGTAAGGCGGAACGGTTGAAGGCAGAGTTGGATAACCCGGAACGGGGACGCTTGCGAGACTTGGTACAAAATCCTCTGCGGTTGACGCTATTGTGTAGCACTTGGCTCAGTGAGGAGGGGAATTTACCACAGACAAAGGCGGGACTTTACCAGCAGTTTGTCCAGCAAATCTACACATGGAAACAAAACCGTTTTTCTATTAGCACTACAGAACAACAGAAATTAAACAATGCATTGGGACGTTTGGCGCTACGTGATGTTAAAGAAGGCGGTTCCCGGTTCCGGTTGCTGGAAAGTTTTATTAGAAAGGAGCTAGGTGCTCCAGATGATGAGAATTCCCCATTTTACAAAGCACTGCGGCTTAATTGGTTGAATCATGTCGGAATTGCAGCTGAATCCCAATCAAAAGAAAAAGTTTATGCGTTCTTTCATGCCACCTTTGAAGAATATTTCGCCGCGCTAGCAATTGATGATTGGGACTTTTTCTTGCCTCGCGAACACAAAAATAAACTTGTAAAAGATAAAAAGACAGGTAAATCTAAGCCTTATCGAATTTTTGAGCCGCAGTGGAAAGAGGTGATTTTGCTGTGGTTGGGGCGAGAAGATGTGGAAAAAGTACACAAGGAAGAGTTTATAGAGGCATTAGTAAAGTTTCAGGACGGATGCAGAGGATTTTACAAGTATCGAGCCTATTTTTTAGCCGCAGCAGGGATTGCCGAATTTGGAGAATGTTCTAGAGCCGATGAAGTTGTGGCGCAAATTGTTCAGTGGGGTTTTGGTTATTTCAATACGAGAGAAAAGCAGTGGAAGACGTTTGTAGATCCAATTAAAAAACGAGCAAAGACAGCACTGCAGCAGACGCATCGCGCAAAAGCCATTACAGCTTTGGCGAAGTTAATCCCCGACTTACAGTATGAATATACCCGTTGGCAAGCGGCAGAGAGCTTAGGGCAAATTGGTGCTGGTAACCAAACTGCGATTGATATTTTGGTAAACTTAATCACTACATCACAGTCTCCAGACAGCCGGACGCGAGTGGCAGAAAGCTTAGGGAGAATAGATCCTGGTAACCAAACTGCGATTGATACTTTGGTAAACTTAATCGCCACCTCACAGCATGAATCCACCAGTTGGCCAGCGGCAAAGAGCTTAGGGGAAATAGCTGTTGGCAACAAAAGTGCGATCGCTGCTTTGGTAAACTTAATCGCTACCTTACAGGATCAATTCACCCGTTGGCCAGCGGCATATAGCTTAGGGGAAATAGCTGTTGGCAACGAGCGTGCGATCGCTGCTTTGGAAAACTTAATCGCTACCTCACAGGATGAATCCACCCGTTGGCAAGCGGCATATAGCTTAGGAAAAATAGATCCTGGCAACGAGCGTGCGATCGCTGCTTTGGAAAACTTAATCGCTACCTCACAGGATGAATCCACCCGTTGCCAAGTGGCAGAGATTTTAGGGAACATAGCTGTTGGCAACAAGAGTGCAATAGACGCTTTGGAAAACTTAATCGCTACCTCACAGGATGAAGACACCCATTGGCAAGCGGCAGAGAGCTTAGATGTAATAGATCCTGGCAACGAGCGTGCGATCGCTGCTTTGGAAAACTTAATCGCCACCTCACAGGATGAAGACACCCATTGGCAAGCGGCAGAGAGCTTAGGGAAAATAGCTGTTGGCAACAAAAGTGCGATCGCTGCTTTGGAAAACTTAATCGCTACCTCACAGGATGAATATACCCGTAGGCAAGCGGCAGAGAGCTTAGGGAAAATAGCTGTTGGCAACAAAAGTGCGATCGCTGCTTTGGAAAACTTAATCGCTACCTCACAGGATGAATATACCCGTAGGCAAGCGGCAGAGAGCTTAGGGAAAATAGCTGTTGGCAACAAAAGTGCGATCGCTGCTTTGGAAAACTTAATCGCTACCTCACAGTCTCAAGACACCCGTAGGCGAGCCGCAGAGAGCTTAGGGAAAATAGCTGTTGGCAACAAAAGTGCGATCGCTGCTTTGGAAAACTTAATCGCTACCTCACAGTCTCAAGACACCCGTAGGCGAGCGGCAGATAGCTTAGAAAAGATTTTGCCAACAGATCAGATGGCGAAAGTTGTCACCGTCTTGAGGTATGACTCCAAACCAAACAATGAGCGTTACAAAGTCATCTGGGATTGCGCCCAAAATATGTCTTACCCAGATTTTTATCAAGTTTGACATCATTCCTTTGACATAAAATCAAAAATTCGATTTGCTCGATATCGTTATCGTTGGTGGCAAATTCCTTTGTACTTGTTCTTGGAGCTATCCATCTTTGCTATAGTTCGCTTCATTGTTTCACACAACGTGAATAATCCTGCTAATATCCAGCGACAGCAGCAAATTCGTTAACTTTGATAAACCAGCGCTCAACATTTACAATTCTATTTCATCCATTCAACCTAATTTGCTAGAACATATTGTAGGGTGACTCAGAAAGAAAATTATGAAAGAATAAAGAGAGTCAGGAGTAAAAAATGACTAGCCAGACAACCTACACCGAAGCTTGCAACAACTTTGACAAAATTTATGACGAGGCAATCACAGGTCGTGAACCTGTAGTTGTGACTCGTGATGGTTCTGAAAGCGTATCCGTCATTCCGACTGCGGAACTAAATAGCATCATAGAAACAGCATACTTGTTTCAGTCACCAGAGAATGCAGCACGTCTTTTAGATGCTTTGGAACGTGTTAAAGCAAGAACTAATCAACCTAGAACAATAGAAGAGCTGCGTCAGGAGTTTGGGCTTGACGAAGAATAAAAAGTCAATGTCAGAGAATTTAGAACCAGAAGAACTTCCGCAGTCTGAAACTTCTCAAAAGGATATTTTAGAACGTGACCTTGTTTTTGACCGAAGGTTTCTGGAAGACCTCACCTATTGGGTAGAGACAAATAAAAAGACTGCACTCCGGGTTTTATCTCTAGTTGAGGAGATAAGACGCAATCCATTTGAAGGAACAGGCAAACCGGAAAGATTGAGATACCAAGATGCAAACGCATGGTCTCGTCGTCTGACTCAAGCAGATCGTATTGTTTATGTAGTTAGTGATGACCGAATTGAGTTTATTCAAGCTCGATATCATTATAGCGATCGCTAAACAGGTACTCTCCGTAATTTGAGCAGATAAACTCGTTTTGCCAATCGCGCTCAATGAAGATATTGGTAAAAGAGAGTTGAAAGCGAGGCTGTTGCCGCCGCTTGTGCGATCGCCTAAAACCAAGATCCCCAACTTCTGACAGAAGTCGAGGATCTCGTTTGGTGCATGACTATTGAGGCGATAGCTTCGCGGCAGCATAGCAGCAGATCGCCATCTTCCACGACAATTTAAGTTAGTTTTTTTCCACAACTGTCAGCCGCCCTTCTTTATAGGCTTGTCGTAGCGCTACAGCTTCAGCCACAATATGCTGTGCACTCAACCCCTCGTCATCTATCATCTTTTGTAAAGTCGTCCCAGTCCGATCATCAGTTTCGTGAATTGGTGGAATTTGGCAGTACCTCCCGCCATTCTTTGTGCGCCGCCAAATACTTGGTTTTTCAGGTTTGTCTTCTTTAGGAGTGCGCGGTTCTCTCATCAAAGAGCGTACAGCATCTTGGGTAATTGCAGTTAAGTCTAAAAGCCTATCTATAATTTGTTTGTACTTATTGCTATTCTGTGCTAGCTGATATACAGTACTTGGTTCAATTTGTGCTAACTCTTGAGGCGAGAACTTTTGAAATGCTGCTGCAATCTTGAGATATTTTTTTTCTTCACCCTTCCAACCAGAGTCAAAAAGTAATCTTTTATACTCTCTTACAGAGCGCTTCTGTTTTTGCTTGGCTAACCAAAAGGCATGACGCAAAATTGTTTCAGTCGCATCAGCAAGCATTTGGAAGGAAATACTATCATCCACAATGCTTTTGAGCACAGTAGCTCTTTCTTCTAAATATTGTTGGTCGAAGTCTGATTTTGCAATTGCTTGTTTGTCATCTGGGATAGCAATTGCATTCTTCAGTGGTGTCATCATGGTACTCAATAATACTGGATTTTTAGAAGTTCATTGTGTCCTACGGACATAGAGACAAGAGCACAGTGCCTTCACAGGAGATTGTCCATATGAAAGCACGGCGCAACTGGCGATTTTCTCATAGGTGCCGTCCTTTTGGAAGCAGCGCCAAGACCAAAATTTCTTACTATAGAACAATTGTACTACTAAAAAGCAAAGAGTAATCGCCAAAGATACTCATCTTTTGAAAGATATTATGAAAATTAGATACATCCAAAACTCTGTTGACAGACGGATCTGATGCATATCTAGCAATACTCCGCAATCTGCTAGTAGTTAAGTCAAATAACTGAAGTTGGTCGATCCTAGCAAAAAAATATTGCTCAACACTACTGGTATCAAAAAACAAGATTCTTTCTTTTGACGTAGTTATGTTAGGGAACTTTAACGATTCTGTTATAAGTCCTTAATATATGCTTACATATTTAAAGTGACATTATGGTTCTGTCTATAACACTTCAACTCCCTACAAAGAAACCAACCTTACAATTTGGTGCTTGTGGTCAAATTGTTAGAGAAATGCAGAAAGCCTTAAATCGGCGACTTGCTCAACTAGATACTGTCTCAGTATCTCCTTTGTCAGTTTCTACCGTAGGTTACTTTGACCACCAAACCAGAGATGCTGTGAAATACTTGCAGTGTCTTGCTTTCTTAAGTATAGATGGGATTGTGGGACAACAGACCTGGGCATATTTGTGCAACGGATTTGCTGGCTTGCCAATACTAAGTTTTGGCAGTAGTGGAAGTGTAGTCAAGGCTGTTCAAGAACCCCTGCAAGTTGGTGGCTACTACTTTGGTGCCATTGATGGTATTTTTGGAGCCAAAACTGAGGCTGCAGTTTTGGCTTTTCAAGCAGAACACTGTTTAGAAAGCGAAGGTATCATTGAAGCTTTGACTTGGAATACGTTAAGCAAGTTAGATAGTCATGGCTCTCGTTGCAGGGTTAATGCATTTCGTGGGTAGTCAAGTTAACCACCTTGTGTTTTTGGAATTTTGAATTCCCCGAAAAATATTTTTTAATTTTTAATTGATATTTTTGGACGAGGGCGCAGCAAGAGTCATGTTATCTGGTGCGCTCTTGTTACTAAGGAACAGGGAACGCTTAACTCTTAACGCTTAACTCTTAATAACAAAGAATTCAGTCTTAAGTGTCTTCTAACTTCCAACTTCCGATTTCCAACTTCTTTATAGTAGAAATGTCAGCATTGTATCTGAAAAAGGATGTTGATTCATATATGAATTAACAAGTCCTTTTTTACAAAAGCTGATGCGAGTTAAAAATTTAGCTTACGGTATAGTACTATCATCTTGCTGGCTAACATCATGGGTTGTATCTTCTTTTGCTGTCAATGGCGTTGTATCTTCCAATGAAATCAATACTAAAACCATTACTATTGAAAAAGCCGAGTTTGGGGTTTTAAGAGACGATCGCAACGGTAAAATATCCTTTCTGCCTACAACGAAAGTGCCACATCAAGAAGGAAAACAGTACGGATGGCGTATTCAGCTTAAAGACAAGCAAAATGAAGTGACGTGGAAAGAAGTCCTTCGATTACCGAAACTTCCAGAAACTTGGAGTACAAGTAGTGGTGAAAATTTATTAATATCAGCCGATGGGATGGAAGCAGTGACAAAGCGCACACAGTCGGCAAAAAAAGGAGTCATTGAGAACTTTTGGACTGTTGCTTCTGGCGATCCTACTGGTAAACATACGATCGCAGTCTACATTGATAACCGTCGCATTGGTTTTTTCGAGTTTGAGGTTATTTCCCCGAAGCAGAAGTAACAGTTATCAGTTATCAGTTAGATTCAGACTCACCTAATTTATCAACCAGTGTATTAGGTATGATATGCCTGAAACTTAATGAGTCTCAAAGAAAACTTCTGTTGAAATCAATCGGTCTCAAAAGAAACTTTTGTTGATTGCGAGCAAGCATCTATATTATATGTAGGAATTCAGAAATTTTGACTGTTGACCTAGGTACAAAGCAAGGCGTAAAGTAGTAGCGAGTTACGACCTTCTACTAGGTCGCATCTATAACTGAAGTACCTTGTATGTCACCACATCTTACTCCTCCAACAACAAAGCCACGAGTTCCTAATTTCTCCTCTGGTCCTTGTGCTAAACGTCCTGGCTGGTCTGTTTCCAAGCTGGAAAATGCTTTTGTAGGTCGCTCTCACCGTTCTGAGGATGGCAAAGCTCGCATCAAAGAAGTCATTGAGCGCTCCAAAACAATTCTTGGTGTTCCTGCAGATTATCGCTTGGGCATTGTTCCAGCTTCCGACACAGGCGCAGTGGAAATGGCACTATGGTCCCTGTTAGGAAAGTACCCCCTTGATATCTTGGCGTGGGAAAGCTTTGGTTTGGAATGGGTCAAAGATGTTGTAGACGAACTGAAGTTGCCTAATCTCAACGTTCTCAAGGCAACTTATGGTGGTTTGCCAGACCTCAACCAAGTTGACTTTAGTCATGATGTGGTGTTTTTGTGGAATGGCACGACATCAGGTGTTAGGGTTTCTAATGGCGATTGGATCAAAGATGACCGTCAAGGTTTGACCATCTGCGATGCAACTTCTGCCGTTTTCGCAATGGAAATACCCTGGCACAAGTTGGATGTTGTGACCTACTCTTGGCAAAAGGTGCTGGGAGGAGAAGCGCAGCATGGAGTCATTGTCCTTTCACCTCGTGCTGTTGAACGTCTGGAAAGCTACCAACCTGCTTGGCCGATACCGAAGCTGTTTCGCTTAGCACAAAAAGGTAAGCTTATTGAAGGAATTTTCAAAGGGGATACAATTAACACCCCATCAATGCTGTGTGTGGAAGATGCGCTTGATGGATTACTCTGGGCAGACAGCATTGGTGGACTTCCCGGCTTGATTCGTCGTAGTGAGGCAAATCTGGCGACAATTGCCCGTTGGGTTGAGCAAAGTGATTGGGCAGCTTTCTTAGCAGAGAAGCCAGAAACCCGTTCTTGTACTTCAATTTGCCTCAAGATTGTTGATGATTGGTTTACAAACTTAAGTCCAGAGAAGCAAGCAGAATCCGCTAAAAAAATCGCGAAACTTCTCCAAAAGCAAGAAGTTGCTTATGATATCGCATCCTACCGTTCTGCACCTCCAGGAATCAGGATTTGGGGTGGGGCGACAGTAGAAACGACAGATATTGAGGCGTTGCTACCATGGTTGGATTGGGCATACGCGACTGTTAAACAGGAGTAGGAACAGTTTTTCTATGGTTTCATGAATGCTGTTGAGCCCATTTTTCCCAAAAAGGACGCAGATCCGGTGGCTGTCCCTCATAATTGAGCATCTGATCTGAAATTATCACCCACGGCTGAGCGCTACTTGTCCAAATGTTACCCACAGGACGTAACCAACTTGTGTCATCTAGCGTTCCAGCTTTAACGTTGATGGTTTCTCGATTATAAGCCCGCTCATGGAACAATCGCGTTCCGCAGTCACCGCAAAACAGGCAACTCACCTCACGTCCACTATCGGCTTTACGTGTCCAAGCTTTCGGTTGTCCTTGGGTAACGACAACAGCATCCCGTGGTACAGTGAGGGACATTCCAAAAGCGCTGGAAGATTGTTTCTGACATTCCTTACAGTGGCACAAATAGAGAGTTAATGGTTCAGCACGGATTTCATAGCGAATTTGTCCACATTGACAGCTGCCGGTATAAGTCGCATTCACAGCTTTTCTCCTCCTTGCTATTCACTGCTGCCTGATTGTACCCAAAGCTGCTCCAATCTTGAAGTTAAAAAATCTATGGTTACTTTTCCGGAATTGGTATTCATGTGGTGGTAGATATTATTAACCTAACCACTTATATCTGAACTTCTTATATTGAGCCAAAGTGGAGATAACTCCACTGTCTATTATTAAGGCCCAGTCGTTATGACTGGGCTTTTGGCTATGGGCTGATGCAATTGGCTTTTCTTTTCTCACATTCGCTTAACATTCCGCCTTATCTTGGTTTGGCTGGCTGTATAAGGTGTGCCTGACAAGCACCGAGATGTTGAGGAGCGCAATGAAGGGAAACTGGCTTCACGTTCCGTTTTCAAGACCAGCTTTCTTTGGTGACAACGTTGGTGAGTTTAATCAAATTAATTTCCCTAGCGAGTAGGGAGACGAAAATTTCATCTCACAGGACGGACGCCGGTCTAGCTCCTAAAAGCGCGAGATCAGCGTGACGCCAACGATCAGCAGAAACGTACCCACGCCGCGCATCAAGTTGAAGGAGTGCGGCTCAACGTGCAACAGGCCGAAGTGGTCAATGGCGATGGACATAATGATCGCAGCGCTGACGTTGAGCGCGGTGTAAGTGCCCGTGCCGACCTCGCCGACTAGCTTCAGCCCGGCATACACGGCCACCGCGCCGACTAACCCAGCCAACGGTGCCCACCAAGGCATTAGCTGGATGTCTCGCAAGGATGGTAGCGGCTTCGGAACAACGGCGACGGCGCAAACAAAAAAGGCGACGATGAGACTGAAAGAAACCAGTGAGGCGAGCCACGGATTTTTCAACGAGCGATAAAGCTGCGCGTTCATAGCTGCGCCGCAGGACTGGAGGAGACCCCCGACGATGATGAACAGGTAAATGCCGATTTTCATGTGGATGTAATGGTAACACTATTGACTGCTACGAAAATAGCCGCTTTCTTGAGCAAATTTCTATGGTTTAGTACGTTCATTGACTTCTGCATCAAAATTCACTTTCTCTATCTAGCGTGTGCAAAAATCATGCCAATCATTCTGGACAAGCGCCAGGTAGCCAAAGGCAACAACGCTGTAGACACGTTCGACGAGATCGCACTCAGGAGTCGCTTCAGAAAAAGGCTGTTTATTCTGGAATAAAAAACACATCACTATTTGCCCACGCTTATTACTGCTGAAGCAGTGAAGGATTGCGAGGATGTCTTCAAGCATTTCTCGCTCTGGACTAAGGTTTGTTTCGTTGAGTACCACGAGTTCACACCTCTTTCTTTTTACGTAGTATTATGCTAAAAATAAGTTATATAAAATACTTCAATATACTGAGGAGTGTTCTGGTTTCTAATGTCACTTTCTTACATACATTTATTTATCTATCTATGAATGATTTATCTTGTTAGCTGCAAGATATGAGCCTCCCATAGCTGTTCACGCCCTTGTTCTCACTTCTTGAGGCTTGGTGCAAGATGTGAACTTTGCAACCTGGAGGATGAGGCGACTGAATAAAACCAAAATTGATTCAGTGGCGATTGAGTGTATGCCTACAGGACACTTTGCGCTAAGCCCAAAGCGTGCCAAGCGCAACTCCTAACACTGAATAAAGAGGTAAAAATGTCCCAATAGCTTGTACAGCAGTCTTTTGGAAAAAGATACAATCAATTAACAAAGGAAAGCTTAAAGCTTTCAAGGAATTTGAAAAAGAGAAGCAACACCAGACACCAATCCGAAGGTTGCTTCTCAAGTTTCCGTAAAACCCATTAGAAATGGATTTCCACAACTATGGTAAACCAAATTGTAGACATTGTAGATACTCTGAGTTACCCAGAGTTAGCCGGACTTCTCACGGCTTGTGGGTATGCTATTCGAGAGCAAACGGAACTTTCTAGGGCTTTGCTTGAACTTAGTTTTGAAATTTCCAAACTGCATGATAAAAAAGGCTTTTTTAATCCCCAATATCAGGATGTGGTGAACGATATAGATCTGGCACTTTTAGCTGGTTTGTGTGCTGTTAAATTGACTCAGATGGCTACAGTAATTGAGGAAATCAATCGAAGATCTCAGGAAATTTTTGTAAATTAATGAGGATGAGAATTCGTATCAAATTCAGTAAAAAAACCGAGGTACTGAAAAGCTAACGTTTTCTCACTAAAACAAATCTACTGATTGATGGCAAGTTTCTAGAAACTTATCAAACCAAAATAATTAAATCAGTGAATAGCTACCATAGCTATTCACTGATTTCAAATACCGTCCAAGATTGTCTAACTTATTAATAGACTTCGTGGCAGAAGTCGGGGAAAAGGTTAAGAAAGAAGGGGTAAGGGAAAATAAAAACCCTTTAACCTTTAACATGCACCCCTTTACCCAACTCGTGGCAATTGTCACGATTGCCACGAGTTCTAATGAACGGCATAGTAAAGCATATTTTAAATTTTGAATTGCTTAGCACTGCCCTACGGAGCTTAAAGATGCAGAAGAAGCTCACCCGTAGCAACTTGTAAAAATGAGAGCTTGATCACACCTACACAATAAAAAAGATAACAAAAAGCACTCAGGAGTGTTACCGTGTTTCCATCCTAAATGCTTTTTGTTTACACTTGCTCCTCACACACACTCCTAGAAAATAACATTGACTTTGTCAAAGAGCAAGTAACCTAGGTGACACTTTGAAAACTGAACCTTCTGTGTTGAATTTAGCAAAGCAAAAAGCGCCTGAACGTCTGGCCGTGTTTCGACTTCAAGCGCTTTTTGTTTTCAACTTACTCCTCACACCATATAAACAATATCACAGGTTAAATGAGATCACAATTCTAAAGGGTGACACTTGTGCAACTGCTCTACTGTCTTAAGACATAGAGTCGGGATTTTTTTCTATGTCTTATGAGTTACTTACAATTTGACATCCCTCTTAGGACATAAATGTGTAAAAAGAAAGACATAGAGGCATCAAGGAAGAAGCTAAGGAGCGGGGAGAAGGGAGTAGGGAGATAAAGAAAAAGTAGGGAGTAATCCTCTCCCATGCACCCCGCCCCCTGTGCTCCTGGTGCTCCTTCGCTGTAGAGCTTCTTCAATAGACAAGATTGCAAAAGTGGATTTTACGAGGTTCTGTTAAGCGTTCCCAACAACTGCCACGAAGTCTAATGTAGAAAGTGACGGATACCCGTGAACACCATGACTAAACCCAGTTCATTAGCCGCGAGTATGGAATCTTGATCCCGCATACTTCCCCCTGGTTGGACAATCGCCTTAATTCCGGCTGCGGCTGCTGTTTTGACTGAATCATCAAAAGGGAAGAATCCATCGCTGGCGAGAATTGCTCCTTTGGCTTTTTCCCCAGCTTGTTCTAAGGCAATTTTAACTGAGCCAACACGGTTCATTTGACCTGCACCCACACCCAAAGTCGTGCGATCGCCACTCACAAGAATCGCATTAGACTTAACGTGTTTGCAAATTTTCCAAGCAAACAGCAATTCTTCTAACTCATCATCAGTCGGTTTCTTTTCGGTGACGATTTGCCATGTACTAGTATTTGCAACCGCATCATCTGAGGCTTGCAGCAGAAAACCGCCTGCAATGACTTTTACGCTTTCTTTGGGTCCACTCTTCAAGTCTGGTAAAATTAAGACTCGCACTTTTGATTTAGCAGCCAGAATCTCTTGTGCTTCGGCATCACAACTTGGTGCAACCACGCATTCTAAAAACGTTTTTGTTAACTCAGTAGCAGTTCCAGCATCAATCGGACGGTTTAGTGCAACAATTCCACCAAAAGCAGAAACAGAGTCAGCGTTAAATGCTTTTTGGTAAGCTTCTTGAATGGTATGTCCCAAGGCGACACCACAGGGATTCGTATGTTTGATAATTGTTGCTGCTGGCGTATCGGTGAATTCAGAAATAATCCGCCGTGCGGCTTCTAAATCAACCAAGTTATTGTAACTGAGTTCTTTGCCTTGAAGTTTAGTAGCAGCTGCCCATCCAGTTGAAGTTGTACCAGTTTCATACCAAGCTGCACTTTGATGAGGATTTTCGCCGTAACGGAGAGATTGTAATTGTTTGCCCGCAAGGGTGTACTGTTGAGGTGATTCCGCCTCTTTGCTAAGATTCTGACTCAGGTATGTGGCGATCGCCTGATCATAGCTAGACGTATGCAAAAATCCCTTTAAGGCACACTTTTGACGAAACTCTGGGGATGGTTCGCCATTTGAGGTGCGCATTTCCTGTAAATATTCTTCATACTGCGCCGGGTCGCATAAAATTGTCAGATGAGCAAAGTTTTTTGATGCTGCCCTGAGCATAGCAGGACCACCGATATCAATTTGCTCGATCGCCTCAGGTAAAGTTACACCTTGTTTGGCAATAGTTTCTTCAAAAGGATAAAGATTCACCACAACCAAATCAATCGGGCGAATTTGGTTATGTTCCAAATCTGCTATGTCTTCGGGTACATCTCGCCGTGCTAAAATCCCGCCATGTATCCGAGGATGTAGAGTTTTAACTCGACCACCTAGAATTTCTGGAGAACTTGTGTAATCAGCAACTTTTGTGACTGGTAGCCCTGCATCTTTCAGTGCTTTGGCTGTTCCTCCACTGCTGATGAATTCAAAGTCAAATTCTTCTACTAAGCTACGAGCAAGGTCAATTAATCCTGTTTTGTTAGATACACTCAGCAGTGCTAGACGCGCCATATTTCCTGGGTTTCCTTTGGTGTTAATACAGTTAGTGCAGATACATATTGTATAAACAGCCAAGGCAGGTAGACACAAAGCGGCATGCCGTAGCTCCTGCGGAGTAGCTGCGAATTGCGCGTAAGGTTAGGACGCGAAGAAGAATTTATTGTTGGATTTAGCTATATGTAGTGACGCAAACAAGTTTTAGCGGTGTACGATGTTCGTGATTGGGAAACAAAACTTCTCAATATGATGGATGTAAGCGAATATTTTTACCAACTGTCACGTTATGGATTACCAAGACATCATTACAATTGAGCCTGGAAAGCGTAGTGGCAAGCCGTGTATTCGGCGAATGCGAATCACCGTGTACGACATCTTGGAATATCTGGCAGGTGGGATGACCGAAGCAGAAATTTTGGAAGATTTTTCTGAACTCACCTTAGAAGATATCAAAGCTTGTCTTGCTTTTGCAGCTGATCGTGAGAGAAAGTTGTTTGTGGCATCCCTGTGAAACTGCTATTGGATGAAAACCTATCAGACCGAATCATTGACAGGATTGTCGATTTGTATCCTAATTCTGAGCATGTCAAAACTTTAGGACTGACAAATACTGATGATACAGTTATCTGGGAACATGCAAAGGCGAATGATTTTGTGATTGTTTCCAAAGATTCCGACTTCCATCAGCGCAGTTTGCTTTATGGTCATCCACCCAAGTTTATTTATCTTCGTATTGGTAACAGTCCAACATCGAAGATTATTCAAATATTGAGAGATAATTTTGATACGATCACTCAATTCAAAAGTAGCGAAACGGAAAGTATTTTGGTGTTGATGTAGTGTGGAACCGCCGCATAACAACCCGCTTGCACCCGACCCTCGAAGGTTATTTGTGAGTGTCTGAGGTTACTTGCGGCGGGTGAAGCAGAACATTAGGTCGCTTAGTTTCTGGGTTGGGGCAGCATTTCAAATTAGTCTGTCAGAGTTCAAGAGGAAGGTATTAATTCGATATGACATTAGCTATTTTAGTTGAACCTACGCCCCTAGAAGTTGATGGCAATGGTGTTGTAACAGCTTTTCTTGAAGGGGCTACAGCAGAAGAAATTAGTGAGCAATATACTTCGCTGCAACTCTCAGATATTTACTCAGTCCTTGGTTACTACCTCAGACATAAAGCTGAAGTTGATGCATATCTCTTAGAACGTCAACGTCAAGCAGCAATGATCCGACAAGAAGCTGAACAACGTTTTAACCCAGTTGGAATACGTGAGCGCTTACTAGCTAGACGAAATCAGCATAGGTAATTCAAAATGGTACGATTCCTAGCTGATGAAAATTTCAATAATCAGATTGTTCGTGGTGTTCTTTGGCAGAGTCCTAGTAAAGTAGCAGCAAAACGCCACCTAATAACCGTGTTGCAGCGGACAGAAGAGATATATTGGTAGAGATGCAAAGGTTGTCTACCGCCGCTCAATTGTGCCCTTATGCCACTGGAGTGCTTAGTATTGCTGCTGATGCAAAATTTTTCTCTTGTCATTACATACTTTTTATGCTTGACTGTCCTTTGTCCGTCGTCATCTGTAATGACTAAGGATCAATGACCAATGACCAATGACTCATAACTAATGACTAACACTCTAGAGTTTATCAGTGTACCTCCAACAACAGGGCAACCACCAAAGGGTTTAATTGTCACTTTACATGGTTGGGGTGCCAATGCTGAAGATGTGGCGTCTTTATCGCGGTTTTTTAATTTGCCAGATTATCAGTTTCTGTTTCCGAATGCACCTTTTCCTCATCCTAATTCCTCTGTTGGGAGAGCGTGGTATGACCTTCAGATGGAAAATATGTATCAAGGGTTAGTAGAAAGTAGGCAGCTACTAACAGGTTGGTTGCAATCTTTAGAAAATAGCACTGGTGTACCTTTGTCGCGGACAATTTTGAGCGGGTTTTCTCAAGGCGGGGCTATGACTTTAGATGTAGGATTAAAGTTACCCCTGGCAGGTTTAGTTTCTTTAAGTGGTTATTTACATCAAGACATAGAAAGTGTGAAAACGCAAAATATGGCGTCTCTACCACCTGTTCTTATTATGCATGGAAGACAAGATACAGTTGTGCCATTACAAGCTGCTGTTTCAGCACGAAAAACTCTTGAATCTCTGGGAGCCGCTGTAGAATACTATGAGTTTGACATGGGTCATGAAATCCGACCAGAAATGCTAGAGTTGTTACGAAATTTTGTTGTTGTCAATGCATAAATACTGGAAATTTGTCTTTACTTAATTTGGGTTAGCAAATTTTTACGAATTCTGTGAGAAATCCTCAAAATTTTTACGAAATTATCGCTCGTAAGTGAGTAATATATATTGGGTGGCTGCGTCAAGCGCAACTCAACCCATGCTGGATGCAAATGCTGCTAATGGGAGGGGCAAGCACTATGAAAACTCTAAGCATTTCTAAAAGAGAAATTGCTACCATCACTCCACAAGAGGTGGAAGTGTTAGCGACACGTCTGGAGCAGGATAATTACAGTAATGCTTTTGAGGGTTTGAATGATTGGCATTTACTACGAGCGATCGCTTTTGCCCGTCCAGAGTTAGTTGAATCATATATTCACCTCTTAGATTTAGAACCCTACGATGAGGCGTAGATGTTTCAGAAGAAACGGGCTCTGATTGCAATAGGCGGCGGTATCGCCGCCTATAAAATCTGTGAGGTTGTTTCCACTTTGTTTAAAATTGGAGTGGAGATAAAAGTTATTCTCACTAATTCTGCACAAAAATTTATTACGCCTCTGACTCTCGCAACACTTTCCCGTCATCCAGCTTATACAGATGAAAACTTTTGGCAATCAACTCACTTTCGTCCATTACATATTGATTTAGGTGAGTGGGCAGATTTAATTGTAATTGCACCTCTAACAGCAAACACATTAGCAAAGTTAGCATATGGTATGGCTGACAATTTGCTCACAAATACTGTTTTGGCTTCCACTTGTCCCGTATTGCTAGCGCCAGCAATGAATACTGATATGTGGGAACAGCAGGCGGTGCAACGTAATTGGCAACAGGTATTAACAGATAATCGATTTCATGGAATGTGTACAGGATCGGGGTTATTGGCGTGCGATCGCGTTGGTGCTGGTAGAATGGCAGAACCCCCAGAGATTATTACTTATGTTCAATCCTTGTTACACACCGCTGGGAAGCGAGATTTGGTAGGTAAGCGTGTGTTGATTAGTGCAGGGGGAACACGAGAGTATCTTGATCCAGTACGGTTTATTGGCAATCCTTCCACAGGAAAAATGGGGTTAGCTTTAGCACAAGCAGCACTGCACCGAGGAGCAAGCGTAACATTAATACATGCTCCGGCGAGTTGGGATGTACCATTAGGAGTGCAAGCAGTCTCTGTAGTGAGTGCTGACCAAATGCGAATAAGTATGCTGGAGTACTTACCGAATGCAGATATGATTATCATGTCGGCAGCGGTGGCGGATGTCAAGCCACGGAAATACAGTCAACAGAAGTTGCCAAAAAAATCGCTTCCGCAAGCTTTACCTTTGGAACCAGTACCGGATATTGTTGGAGAATTGGCACGTCTCAAACAACCACATCAACAATTAATTGGGTTTGCAGCCCAGACAGGGGATATTGTCACACCAGCACTAGAGAAATTGCACAGTAAAAATCTGGATGCGATTATTGCTAACCCTATCGATGAAGTGGATAGCGGTTTTGGAAGTGATAATAATCGAGCCATATTTTTGGATAAACAAGGACAAAGAATAGAAATTTCTCCTTGTTCCAAATTAGAAATGGCTCATCATATTTTTGATGTGTTGAGAAAGAAATAAAGTCGTAGAGGTGACTTCGTATTGATAAACTTCGCCAGCAATATCTACCTGGCAACGGTTATAAAAGCGCTACAAAACATCCGACATCGTTATGTTTACTAGTAATTATGTAACTAAGTTTACTCATTTCAAGAATAAATTCTATAGACTTTTTGAAAATAATTTTCTATTAGTTATTCACGTTAGTAATTAGTTTAACAAAACAGCACTGAAAGTTTATCTGAACTTCAAGAAGAAAAAATCTAACTTTCGTTATGAAAGAGCTAAAGTTTTGTTAAGATGCAAATGCTAGTGTTCTATGGGCGGAAAATGCCAATCACGGTGTGGAGAAATAAATAGGTACTAGCACTCTATAAGTTCGGGAGACAAAACAATGACTAGTTATATTTTTTTCGATGAAGCCCTTCAAATGCTCGTAAACGCCTTCTTGGGTTCGGTAGTGCTACTTATGGTCTTTTCTGGCTTAGGTTTGGCAGTTATTGAAACTATGGAAAAAACAGGTATTCGCCTAGACACAAGACGACTTCACTAAGAGTCGTTTTTCTGTAAAGGCTATCAGTACAGGGGCTTTGGTAAGGTAAGGTTGGGTTGATAAGAAGTCAAAAATTTATTCTTTGTCGAAAACCATTAAGTTTAAGTGTTCGCTAGCAAGGAATCTTGGGAACACTGAAACATATAGAAGTCTCACAGCGTCGCACAATGACTTCCCAAGTACGAGTAAGTGTATCGCGATCGAGACGCTAGCAATGGAGTAAACTGTAATGGGTCTATTCGACAAAATGTTTGGTGGAGAAAGCCAAGTTCAAGAAGCACTGAGTCAACCAGAAGCAATTGCAGCAATTGCTTTGGCTGCAACAGCCTCAGATGGAAACCTCTCTGATGAGCAGGCACGTGGTATTTTGTCACTGCTGTCGGGTATGAAGCTTTTCAGATATTATTCCAACGATGAAATAAACAGGATGTTTGAGAAACTCCTGAATATCCTCAAGTGGGAAGGCATAAATGCTTTGTTTCATTCAGCCAAAGAATCTTTACCCTACGACTTGCGAGAAACAGCTTTTGCGATCGCCACCGATTTGGTTTTAGCCGATGGAGTTTCTCCTCAAGAAGAGCTTGAGTTTTTAAACGATTTGTCTCAAGATTTGGGAATCTCTGGTTATATCGCTATACAAATTGTGCAGGTGATGTTAGTTAAAAATCGGGGATAGCCCACCCTACGTGAAAGCCCAACGCAAAAGCCCTTACGGGTTCGGCACTTCCTACCCTACGGTTCGCCTTCTGGTGGGCGTCTACAAGTCGGTTAACCCGTAAGGGCGGAGTGCCGAACCCGTTGCCTGTTTTGGGAAATCCTCAAAGCAGCACGCTTACCATATAAGAATCCGGTTTGGTTTATGAACGAACTCGTTGAGGTAGGAAAAAGGGAAAGCTTAACACCCGAACCCCTAACATAAACTGTACCTAGCTGAGCAAAAATCTGCGGAGGAATCCTATATACCTTTTCACTGTATTTAAAGTTGTTTTGAATCTAAATTTAATAAAAATATATAAAAATATTAAATCTCTTAACTTTATATTGTCAGCAAATAATAATATTGCAGTCCTACTTGAGTTGTGAAATCAAGGCATTGGATTGAGGAGGGAAGGATATTTACCGACACTCCCACACCCTCACACTCCCACACTCGACTGACTGGGCTGTCTTATTGAATTTAAACGAGAAATTTTGGAATCCAAAAGCTCTAAGTGTTATGCTGTAAGGCATTTCATTTGCATACAATAAGGGGCTAGACAACCTGCAAGCAGGTTGTTTTCTTCGCGACTTCACTCTGAATTTTGGATTTTGAATTGCTTATGCCTTTCTCAGCCACTTTAAGCCAACTGATTGAAGTTCTTTGTGCCAAAGCAGCAAACTTATCTGAAGCTGCTTTGGCAAATTTCAGCAGTGGAATCGAAACAGATTCCCGTATACTCAGCAGGGGTGAAGTATTCGTGGCTTTACGCGGTGAAAAGTTTGATGGACACGATTTTGTGCCAATGGCAATAGAAAAAGGTGCAATGGCTGCGATCGTTGATTTTGAATACGAGAATTCTAAATTTCCCGTCTTACAAGTCAAAGACACGCTCGAAGCATATCAAAAAATTGGTAGGTGGTGGCGTGAGCAGTTTTCTATTCCAGTGATTGGGGTTACGGGTTCTGTGGGTAAAACCACAACCAAGGAACTCATTGCCGCAACTTTAGCCACAAAAGGAACAGTCCTCAAGACTTATGGAAATTACAATAACGAAATTGGCGTGCCAAAAACACTGTTGCAATTGAGTACAGAACATGATTT
This sequence comes from Brasilonema angustatum, assembly GCF_059505445.1. Classification (NCBI taxonomy): domain Bacteria; kingdom Bacillati; phylum Cyanobacteriota; class Cyanophyceae; order Nostocales; family Scytonemataceae; genus Brasilonema; species Brasilonema angustatum. The sequence goes on from NZ_JCACKO010000015.1 coordinate 19,051, forward strand.
CGCCGTTATTGAAATGGCGATGCGGGGAAAGGGGCAAATTGCTGAACTGACACAAATCGCGCGTCCGACTATTGGTGTAATTACTAATGTGGGAACCGCGCACATTGAGTTACTCGGTTCAGAGGAGGCTATTGCTGAGGCAAAATGTGAGTTACTGGCTCAAATGCCCAAAGATGGTGTGGCAATTCTTAATTATGATAATCCGCTATTGATGGAAACAGCAGCGAGAGTCTGGCAAGGAGAAGTTTTGACTTATGGCTTTTCTGGTGGCGATATTCATGGGAATTTGATTGATAGTGAGACGTTGGAAGTGACAGGAATGCAATTGCCTTTACCATTACCTGGACGACACAATGCAACTAACTTTTTGGCAGCTTTAGCGGTGGCAAAGGTGCTGGGTATTGATTGGTCGTGTTTGAAATCGGGTGTGAGGGTTGATATGCCGGGGGGGCGATCGCAACGTTTTACTTTGCTCAATGATGTAGTAATCTTAGATGAGACTTATAATGCTGCACCAGAAGCTATGCAAGCGGCGTTACACTTATTGGCAGAGACACCAGGAAAACGACGAATTGCTGTGTTAGGTGCAATGAAGGAATTGGGAGAGCGATCGCACCAGTTACATCAGCAAGTAGGAGAAGCGGTGCGAAAATTAAATTTAGATGCTTTATTAGTATTGGTGGATGGAGAAGATGCTTTAGCCATGGCCAAAAGTGCCGAAGGAATTTCTCAGATGTGTTTTACAACTCATGCAGATTTAGTTGCCTCTTTAAAGACTTTTGTACAAGAAGGTGATAGGATTCTTTTTAAGGCAGCGCATTCAGTGGGACTAGATAAAGTGGTAAATCAGTTCCGTACAGAATTTGCCAAATGAATTTTGCAGTTCTTAGCTCATGACTAATCGCGAATCGTGAATCCTGCGATTAGCAAATAGCGATTAACAAATAATAATTACTTAAGTGATGAACATTAATCTACCGCTAGAAACACAACGTCTTATTCTCAGGGATTTGACAAAATCAGATTGGCAAGGAATTCATAACTACGCCTGTGATCCAGAAGTTGTTCACTATCTGCCGTTTGGTCCTAACAGTGAAGAAGATACCAAGTTATTTTTGCAAACACAAATTAAATTACAACGCCAACAACCCCGTCGGCATTTTACTTTAGCAATCACTTTAAAAGATGACAAACAATTCATTGGTACCTGTCGCCTTTCCATAACAAATCCAGACAAGCTAGAAGGTTCAATTGGATATAGCTTAGATAAGCAATATTGGGGGCAAGGATATGCAACCGAAGCTGCAGGAAAAGTCTTACACTTTGGTTTCCAGCAACTCAATATGCATCGGATTTTTGCAACGTCTAACCCGAGAAATACTCTCTCAATGCGAATTTTGGTAAAAATCGGGATGCGACAGGAGGGGTATTTGCGAGAGTATGAATGGGTTAAGGGTGAGTGGCAAGATTCGTTGCTGTATGCCATCGTTGATCGTGAATGGATACAGATGCAGATTCGCAATTTCAACTGAAGTTTTAAGAGGGAAAAGGGAGCAGGGAGTAGGGAGCAGGGAGCAGGGAGTAGGGAGCACCCCTGCTGCCTTAATGATAAGTCTTTATCCGGACACAATATTAGACAAGGACGCTGCTGTGCCTGGTGCTTTGCATCTCAACACAAATCTTTCTTTGTTTTTCATAAAAGAGCAGCACAAAACATGATGTCTTCTACCAAGATTTCGTTATTGCTATGGACTTTTTTGCTGAGTTAAAGCAATAAGGTCTTCAAACTGGAAGTTATCGATTAAGTGAGTCAGGGCATTGGCAATAGGAGCATGCGATCCAGGAATTTGATCAATCAACTGATGAAGCAACTTTGCATTAACACAAGTTGCGGCTTGATGCATTTGTTTGATCCACACAGAAGGCATCACTTCTAAGGATGAAGGACTAAGGATAAGAGAAGAAGGTGAATTTTCATTCTCCTGTGGTGTGCGTTCCTGTTCTGCGTAAACATAGCTAACACCGAGGTATTGTGTCATTTTTTCAAAGATGACTTCTGCTCGATAGGGCTTGCGGACAAAGTCATCACATCCAGCCTCAAGAGCTACTTGCTGCTCCTGTTCAAAGGCATTGCCAGTTAATGCAATGATAATCGGGGCTGACTCGGATGACTTAATTTGCTTGGTGGCTTCGTAGCCATCCATTACGGGCATCTGCAAATCCATCCAGATCAGGTGTGGGAACCAGCGCTGAGTGAGTGCGATCGCCTCAATTCCATTTTCTGCCTCTCGCACTTCAAATCCAACAGGTTTAAGTAATTCGACTAAAAGCTGCCGGTTGCTTGGTTTATCTTCAACAACCATAATCCGGTAGGTGGGTTGTCCAGCAGCGACTCTAATAACTTGTTGAGAAGTTGCACTCAGGGGTATCACATCAGCTTCGATACTTTGGGCTTGGATATTGAATCGAAAGCAACTACCTTTGCCCAACTCACTTTCAACAGTAATGTTTCCACCCATCAACTGCACAAATTTGCGACTAATTGACAAACCTAATCCCGTTCCCTGTTGAGATTTGCGACCAGTTTCTGTTTGCACAAACGGCTCAAAGAGCTGATCAAGTTCTTCAGAAGCAATCCCAGATCCGGTGTCTTCGACTTCAAAAATTAGAGATTGCGTATTGGGTATTGGAGATTGAGAAATTTCTTTCCTAATCCCTAGTCCGCAGTCTCTAGTTTCTAGTTTTACTCGTAGCGTTACGCTTCCAGCTTGTGTAAATTTGACTGCATTTCCAACTAGATTAAACAAAACCTGACGCAATTTGCTTTCATCGGCACGGATATATTGAGGAAGATCGGGCGAACGCTCAACAATAAATTGCAGCCCTTTGGATGTAGCTTTAAATTGGAACATTTGTTGCAGCCCATCCAATAGATCATACAAGTTAAAATCCTGGTCGTTGAGGGTAATTTTGTTCGCTTCAATCTTTGACATTTCCAGAACATCATTGATCAAGTTGAGCAAGTGTTCCCCGCTACGGCTAATTGTATCGAGATATTCCTGCTGTTTGGGATCGAGGGAAGAACTGCGGCTTAGTAGTTGAGTAAATCCCAGAATCACACTAAGTGGAGTGCGTAACTCGTGGCTCATGTGAGAAAGAAACTGGCTTTTGGCACGGTTTGCCACAACTGCTGCTTCTTTTGCTTGCTCAAGGGCGGCTTCTGTTCGTTTGCGATCGCTAATATCAGTGATCACTCCTTCCACACAATGTTCTGTAACATTCAATCGAGCAGAAAATAGTCCCCAGAAAAATGTTCCATCGCGTCTTTCAAGCTGGAGTTCAAAATTATGAACTTCGCCGTGAGTTTGCAGAATTTTGACGATTTCCTGCTGTTGATTGGGATGTGCATACAAGTCAGAGATGCATTTGTATCCAATTATCTCTCTAGCAGAGTCGTATCCCAACATGCTTACCAGCCGCTGATTCGTATCTATAACTAAACTATCCTTTTGGCGAACTCGAAAAATGCCTACCTGCGAGTTCTCGAAAATCGTCCGCAATTTAGATTCACTTTGCTGTAATGCGATCGCACTCTGGCGGAGCTTGTAAATAATCGAGACAGCAATCCAGATTATTATTACCGTGGATAGTAAATACAGTCCCAGTCGATACAGGCTCGCTGTATCAAGTGCTTGTTGATATGCGCTGTAGTAAGCTTGGGCAATGTCTTCGGCACGATCAGGCGTTGGCAAATGCGATATGTTATCGACTAAACGATTAATCTGTGGGTGACGCTCCAGGAGAATCTGGGCGTGAGCGATCACCCTTTGGGTGGCTCCCTGCTGGAGCATCGCCTGTTCTACATTTTTGCGCTGATTTGTTGAGCCCACATCAGTGCGAATTTGTTGGATTTCTTGCTGAATTTTTCGTTGTAACTCTTGGTTATTGGAGAGGTTAAATAGCAGAATATCTCTTAACAATGTGTTGAGATGATCTGCCAAGACAGGATTCATTGTCTGATTTTTTTTCAATTCAGCAATGGCGATTGGAAAATATGTCAGCGAATTATCAACAACTGCCTTCTGAGACTTAAACAGATCAATTTCTTTTTCTTTGTCCCGATAAACTTGGAGATAAGTTTTAATTGCCTGATTAATTTTTTGCTGTCCATCTGAGTTAATAAATGAGGGAATTTGCTGTAAGTCTGCCTGAATTCGTCTTAGTTCTGTTAATTTGTTTACAATTGAGTCATAGTTGAGCAGCAGTTTTAACCTCGTCTCTAAGACGTTTTGATTTATGCGGGCATCGAGTTCTTGAATTTTACCCAAATCGTTAATATAACGCAGATGTTGTTCCAACTTAACAGATCGCGACTCGATCCAGAAAAATAAAAACAGCAGTACTACCCCTGTTGGTAGTAGATAAGCACTTACAGCCCCAATGAATTTACCAAGACGCAGACGTAGCGATTCCATCATTCACTCATTGATTGTCGATTCTGGAGTGTTTGCAATAATTGTAGCGAGCTACAACTATAAAATGCTTTCAACGGCGTATGAAGTGGATTTTCAGTCAAGATTGTTTGCAACAGTCTGCAAACAACAATTTTAACCAGGATTAGCTGATGAGGTTTCCCTCTGTTCGATAATCTTAATTTATCGGCAAGGAATGGTTGCCCGCATCTAATAAATGTCATGTCCAAACCATGACATTTGTCATGACTTAAGCAGTCGCGCAGAAATAAGTTACCTGTACTTTTTTGTGTCCAGTTTCATTTCACCATACACAATACCCCCATCCGGTTCGTTCTCATTGGAGGTATTACTCAACTGAAAATTCCACCTAGTCTGAGCCTTAATACAGTTTAAATTACACCCACTCTGACTGAAAGTGAAGTATCTCATTTGTATTGTCAATACCATGCACAAAAGCCAGCAACTTTGCCTATAGTCGGTCTTTAGTAGTGTGCCATCTGCTTTGGTCAGATAGCTTTTATACTCTCAATCACACCAAGAAATTTCACTCGTTTTTGTCCCGGCAACTAAGTGTGAGTTTTTACCGTTTACATTTTTTGAGTTAATTTTACTGTACAACGGCGTTGGTTAGCGAGCAGTCTTTGATAATGTTTATGTTTTAGTTTCCAAGTTTATTTTTCTTGTACAGCACAGGACTGACACAATCCACGCAAAGTTACTTCGTAACTTTCTACCTTAAACCTATCATTTAACTGCTGCAACTGCGGAGCGTTGAACATTTCCCAGGCCAAATCATTTATTAGTCCACAAGCACGACAGCGAAAATGATGGTGCAGATCTACATTAGCATCATACCGAGTCACCCCTTCTTCAAGCAGCACCTCGCGCACTAACCCTACTTCTCTAAGCGCAGTTAAAGCAGTGTAAACCGTTGCTTTAGAGGAAACAGGGAGATCGGAGTTTAAATCACTCAAAATTTCTTCGACGGTTGGGTGATCGGTTCGACCCAGCAAATTGGCGTAAACAGCAGCACGTTGAGGCGTTACCTTCAGTCCTTTAGAGTGGAGGCGTTGAATCACATTAGTTGCAGTCAGTATTTTGACCATAGGTTCAGCTTACCATTTTCAAGCGGTTAATTGAAAGCTATAACATACAAAAATTTTAACAATTTTGATGCTTGACTTATTCCTAACTCAGAATTATTCTGAGTTCATATCAAAAAAACACAACTGAATTCGCAAACATGCTCCTTATGTAACACCGATACTCAAACTCAGCCGAAATACATAGTCATTTTGATTAGCGATGCTCCCTCTGGGAGCCGAATCCTTGCGGGCGATTGCGCAAAGCAAGAGACACCTGAAGGTGTATCGCATCAAAAACTGATTTCAGTCTATTAACTGCCTTGCATTGCGTAGTTAATAGTTTTGGGTTGAATTTGTGATCGAAAAATTAGCGCTTGCAGCTAATGTGTGTAATTACTTTAAGGATATTTGCAGCATTTTCGTTCATCCATATTGCAGTGGTCACAACTATAGACTGCTCAATTAACTTAAACTCGAAAATCCTTCGAGTTTGAGTCAAATTCAGCTGGTCTATAACTCAAAAAAGTTAGGTTTCAAAGAATGAAAATTCCGCGCTTTAATCTTCTCAAAAAAAATCTTTACCTTCCAGTAGTAATGGCTTTAGCATTAGTATTGGTACTTGTAATTACTAATAATCATGCTAGTGCCAAAACTCCTTTAACTTTGGATAACGGCGCTGCAGTCGGAGATAATCAAAATTCCCTGACTGCTGGACCAAATGGTCCAGTATTACTCCAAGATGTTCATTTAATTGAAAAGCTAGCTCGTTTTGATCGCGAACGTATTCCTGAAAGAGTTGTTCACGCTCGTGGTACTGGAGCCCATGGTGAATTTATCAGCGATGCCGATCTCTCAAACATAACAATGGCTGCCCCTTTCCAAAAAGCTGGTAAAAAAACACCTGTATTTGTACGCTTTTCTTCAGTAATTCACCCTCAAGGTTCACCAGAAACCCTTCGCGATCCACGTGGATTTTCGACTAAGTTTTACACAGACAAAGGAAACTGGGATTTAGTCGGCAACAACTTACCGGTGTTCTTCATCAGAGATGCCATGAAGTTTCCTGATATGGTGCACTCCCTAAAGCCTTCCCCTATTACGAATAAGCAAGATCCCAATCGTTTTTTTGATTTCTTCTCTCACGTACCAGAAAGTACCAATATGCTGACTTACCTGTTCTCAGATATGGGTACACCTGCCAGCTACCGAGAAATGGATGGTTCCAGCGTCCATGCTTACAAGTTTATTAATAGCAAAGGTGAGTACAAGTACGTCAAGTTTACTTGGAAAACTAAGCAAGGAATGCATAACTATACAGCTATGCAAGCGCAGGAAATGCAAGGGAAAGATTTTAACGTCCACACTAGTGATCTTTATGAAAACATTCAGCGTGGTAACTATCCTGCTTGGGATTTGTACATACAGACTCTCAATCCTCAAGATTTGGACAAGTTTGAATTCAACCCTTTAGATGCAACTAAAATTTGGCCTACTAATCTAGTTTCCCTGCGTAAAGTAGGTACAATGACGTTGAACCGGATGCCAGAGAACTTCTTCCAAGAAACTGAGCAATCGGCTTTCGCACCCAGTAACCTTGTTCCTGGTATTGAAGCTTCTGAAGATCGGCTTTTACAAGGAAGAATCTTTTCCTACGCTGATACCCAAAGGCATCGTCTTGGTGTCAACAACATGGAACTACCTATCAATAAACCCCGCGTTCAGATCAATAATGAAAACCAAGATGGTTCTGCCAACTACGGTAATACCAAATCTGACGTGAACTACGAGCCAAGCCAGCAACCGACAGCTTTACAACAAGACAGTAACTATCGTTATTCTCAGCTACCGATTGCTGGTAAAACTCAACAGCAAAAAATTCAGAAAACTCTCAATTTTCAGCAAGCAGGAGAACTCTATCGCTCCTTCGATAAGCAAATGCAGGATAATTTGATTGCTAATCTGAAGAACGATTTGGGAGCGGTGAAAGATGCAAACATCCGTACTCAAATTACTGCTTTCTTCTACAATGCCAATCCAGAATACGGAACCCGTGTGGCTCAAGCAGTTAATGTTAGTTTAGATACAGTTAAAAAACGTGCTGCTGAACTGAAGTAATAAAGAAGTACACGAGGGCGGCAATAAAGCACCCATTCAAACCTCACAATAATTTAAGGCAGAAGCCCACCATTGACACTCCCACATCTTCTAGGTGTGGGAGTGTCAACAAAATCTATGTCCAGAAGACACGCGGCGCGAAGGATTTTGGTGAGGATAATGCGTAAGTCCTATTAAGATGAGACAAGTTGAAAAATTTTTCTATTTTTGATTTAATGCTGGGTGTTCTCCCGTCAGCGTACCAAGGAACAGAGCAATTGACTCAATGTCTTTTTGAGAGAGCGATCGCCCCAATTGATATTTCGTCATCACCTTAATCGCCTCCTCTAATGTTTTAACAGAACCATCGTGAAAGTAGGGATAAGTGAGTGCAACATTACGGAGGCTGGGCACTCGAAAGACAAACTTATCTGCCTCATTCTGGGTGACATTGTAGCGTCCTAAATCAGCGTATTTGACATTGCCGCGCTCGCGAAAGTAATCGCCCATCAGACCAAATTTTTCGTACAAATTACCTCCCAGATTCATCCCTTGATGACAGCTGACGCAGCCGTAAGCTTTGAATAATCGATAACCTTCTTTTTCTTCCTCAGTAATTGCTTTTTGATTACCGCGTAAGTACTGGTCAAAGCGCGAATTTGGAGTATAAAGTGAGCGCAAGTAGGTGGCGATCGCATCGTTAACGTTTGCCTTTGTCACTCCGTCGGCGTAGTTTTGAGTAAATGCCTGCATATACTCTGGAGTCTGTTGCAGTTTTGGTATCAAAACTTGCCAGTCGATTCCCATATCCGTTGGATTTTGTATCGCTACTTCTGTAAGGGCTTCTAGCGTTTTAAATTTACCATTCCAGTTCAAGCTGGGATTAAATGCTGCATTGTAAACAGTCGGTGTATTAACGTTACCGACTGTACGATTCACCCCAATGGAGAAAGCCACCTCATCTGCTCCCCCTGTGTTGAGATGATGGCAACTGAGACAGGAAACGCGATTATCCGCAGAGAGGCGCGGCTCGCGAAACAGTTTTTCACCCAATCCAACTTTGCTTTGATTCAGAGCAATTTTCAGTGGAATGGGTTGAATTGGCTCATCCACTAGAACTTTTTCTGGCTGAGTTAGGCTCGTTACGGTGACCGATTTGGGAGTTTGGACTTGCTCGCACCAAATTGCAATTAATGTTGCCAGAATAACTAATGCAACCAGATATAACCTTCGCAAGATTTGTCGGTTAATAAATGAGAATTTCATGCTAGGTTTCTGATACATTTGCTTTCTCTCATTAAGTACTATAGGAATCCGGTTTGATTTGGTGAATTACTCGTAAAGACAGGGAACAGGGAACAGGGAACGCTTAAGAAGCAATAAAAGTGTACCTAGCTTCGTCAAAAATCAAATACGAGTCCTATATGGGTTGATTTTTGATAAGAATCAAAACATATGATACGCATTTATCGATGGATGAAACAGAAGTTTAGTTTAAAACCTTTCTCCATTTTTAATAGAAGCAAACAAAATTGAATTATGCACTTGTGGGACAAAAAAGTTTAGCTTATACCAATCCCCGGCTGAACCTGTACTCTGGTCAGTGGTGGGAGGATGTTAAAATGATGTAGGATTGCAATAAGCAACACTTTATACTCCAGCATGAATTCCGGTCAATCTAAAGGAGACATCCTCATTGTTGATGACAAGCCGGACAACCTGCGGTTGTTGTCCGTGATGTTGACCGAGCGCGGCTATGACGTGCGGGCAGTGATGAGTGGTTCAGTTGCCCTGATGGGAGCGCAAGCACAGCCACCAGATCTGATTTTATTGGATATTAGTATGCCTGGTATGAATGGCTACGTCGTGTGTCAACATCTAAAAGCCAATCCACTGACCCAGGACATTCCCGTGATCTTCATCAGTGCGCTGAATGAGGTTTTGGATAAAGTCAAAGCCTTTTCAGTTGGAGGTATCGATTACATCACCAAACCGTTTCAAGAAGAGGAAGTCTTCGCTCGCATAGAGACACAACTCTCGTTACGGCAGATGCAAAGAATGTTACAAACGCAAAATGAACGCTTGCAGCAGGCAGAAGCAGATCTGCGTCAGGCACTGGATCAGGAGCGACAACTCAATCAACGTATTGAAGAAATGACCGCATTAGAAGAACGCAGTCGCATCGCTCGTGACATTCATGATTCCTTGGGACACTCCCTAGTGGCGCTGAACATTCAAATGGAAACGGCGCTTAACCTTTGGAAAGATGCTCCCCAGAAGGCTTATGAGTTTTTAGTTGAAGCCAAACAATTAGGATCACAGGCATTGAATAATGTTCGCGAATCAGTTGCGGATATGCGAGCCGATCCCTTACAAGGTCAGTTGTTGGAGAAGGCGATCGCCTCCCTCGCCCAAGAATTTCACAACACTACAGGAATTGCACCCAAATGTCATACTGATTTCTCGCTGCCCTTCTCTAACTCTGTGAATACAGTTGTGTATCGTATCGTACAGGAAGGTTTGACCAATATCTCTAAACATGCGAAAGCAACGGCGGTGCAGTTGCAGATTCAAACTACACCTACTGAATTGTCCCTCACACTGCAAGATAACGGCAAGGGCTTCTCTATGAATGGACACCAGACAGGTTTTGGACTACAGGGAATGCGCGAACGAGTGCTGGCAGTGGGCGGACAACTGGAAGTTACCAGCGAGCTTGGAAATGGTTGTAGAATTACAGCTAAATTCCCCAGGGTGACAGCATGATTCAGGTTCTGCTAGTCGAAGATCAAGAAGTTGTACGACGGGGTTTGAAAACTTTACTAGAAATAAAACCCGACTTGCAAGTGGTTGGAGAGGCAAGTAACGGTCAACAAGCTATTGACCTGGTTAAATCACTGCATTTGAGATCTCAGCCGCCGGATATTATTCTGATGGATATTCGCATGCCAGTGATGGATGGTGTCACCGCTACTCAACAACTGTGCCAACAGTTTCCGGGCATCAAAATTTTAGTACTCACCACCTTTGATGATACCAAGTATGTGTCGCAAGCTCTACACTTTGGAGCAAAGGGCTATTTGTTGAAAGATACGCCTTTGGAGGAACTGGCAGAAGCTGTCCGCAGCATCCATAAAGGTCACACTCAGTTTGGTCCCGGCATTATAGAAAAAATCATTGCTAATACCCCCTTAACAGACCCACCAGCAGACTCTCAAGAACTCCCACCAGGATTAGCAGAACTCACACCTAGGGAAAAGCAAGTCTTACAAATGATTGCAGCAGGTTCTAGTAATCGAGAAATTGCTCAGGAACTCTTCCTCTCAGAAGGGACAGTCAGAAACCATATCTCGCATATTTTGACTCGCTTGAATTTGCGCGATCGCACTCAAGCTGCGATTCTAGCCAATACCTTTCCCTCTTATTTAGAGAATCCATAGCCAACTCCTGACTTATGACTCTCCAACCAAGAGCGATCACAAACAATTGAGAACCGTAAGAAAACATAAAAACCCGCCGAAGCGGGCTGCACACAACAAAACTATGAACTAGAACAATAAAATCTTGACTTAGCTAAAGTACCTCATTTCAGCTTCCAATTGGCGAACCAAACTGTCGTCGCCTTTGGCTCTAGCGACTTCTAAGCGATGTTGTAAGCTTCTGATGATATTCAGTTGATGTGCTTTCCGTGCCTTTTTTACGACTTCCACTCTGTTCTTAATCATTTAATCATTTACCTACTGTGTTTCTATAAATATCACTTTTTCCTAACATAACACGATTTTCGTAGCTTATGTTACAGACAAAAGAAATTTAATATATATTAATCAACCAGAAATATATTGCATCCAGATGCATCCTCATCTCATGATCACTATGCTCAGCGATTTTGGCGATCGCGATATTTATGTTGGCGTCATGAAGGGAGTTATTTCCCAAATCAACCCAGAACTGAGAGTGATAGACTTGACGCACCAAATACCGCCGCAAAATATTGCAGCGGCTAGGTTTTGCCTGATGAATGCTTACCCTTACTTTCCGGATGGCACAGTGCATTTAGCAGTCGTCGATCCGGGTGTAGGAGGAAGGCGACGAGCGATCGCAGTAGAATTTGCCAATGGGTATCTAGTCGGACCAGATAATGGTATCTTTAGCGGATTATTGAGTCAAAGTCCGGCGATGCTCCAGCAGGGAGACTCACTCAGGGCAATCGCAGTTGTAGAATTAACAAACCCTGATTACTGGAGAACTGCTCAACCCTCCAGGACTTTTCACGGGAGGGATATCTTTGCACCAGTTGCTGCACACCTTGCCTGCGGAGTCCCCTTGACAGAACTGGGGAATCTCATTGATTCCGCAGCTTTGGTACAACTGGACATAGCAGAATGTATTTTAACAGAAACTGGTATTGTAGGTTCGATTCAATATATTGACCACTTCGGTAACTTAGTCACCAACATTCCAGAGAGTTACATCCAAGCCAAAACCTGGTATGTCAAAGCAGCTGGGTTAACGATCAGAGGATGTGAAACTTATAGTGATGTCAAAGTTGGGGATGCGATTGCACTGGTTGAAAGTCACGGCTGGGTAGAAATTGCCATCAATAGCGATAACGCACAATCACAGTTGCACCTCAAGTTTGGAGATACAGTAGAAGTAGCTTTTGAAAGCTAGCGGTTTTTTGTCAGCCCAGGAGCGAGCGTCAGATGAAAATTTCTCAAACCTCAGCCAAGATAACACACCAGAAAAGATTCTTATCATAGAAATTGTAGGTAAAAAATTTTTGGTTATCACGACCAACTCATTCAAATCCTAAATCTAAAACTGCTATGATTCAACAAACAGTATCTGCACCAGAAATTTATCAAGGTCAGTTTGGCGAATTTACGATAACTGAGGGCGATCGCACAGGCGTAATCATCTACCGCGCTGGGTTAATGGTAGCTGCGGTGAGTTTTGCCATAGGCAGCGCTTTGGTTTTGCTAAACAATAACCCAGATTTTAAACTACTAACCCTTTTGTATGCCTGTTTCAGTGTTGGTCTTGGTATTAGTTTACTAACGATTCACATATACATGGCATTTCTGCACCGAGTTTTACAAGTTTTTTGGGTTATTGGCAGTGTCACTGCAGTCATACTGGCATTATCTAGCAGTGAACCTTTAGCTATAACCATTTACACTCAACCACTCACCTTGCTAGGAGTAGGCTTTATCTTTGCAGCCTTAACAGGGATTTACTTCAAAGAAGCATTTTGCTTTAATCGTTTTGAAACCAAGATACTGACACCCATGATTCCATTGCTGTTGCTGGGACATATGTTTGGTATTTTGCCAATACAGGCAGAAAAGGTCATACTCGGACTGTGGGCAATTTTGTTTTTGGTGTTTGCCATACGCAAGGCAATACAAGCAATTCCTCCGGATATTGGAGATAAATCTGTGTTTGAATATCTGAAAGCAAATCGTTCAGATAAGGTGTAATGCCTGCAAAAGTTCCTTACAAAAAACAAAAATTCCCTCAAATTCGTTTACTAAAACGGCGACAAACGTGGACGCTTACCCTTCAAGGATGGGTGAGTGTGTTTGCAACTGCCGTTCTTTTTTTTATTTTCACGATCACTCACATACATTCATTTCTGGCAGTCACTTCTCCCATCAAAGCAGATGCACTAGTAGTGGAAGGATGGGTAACAGATGAAGCACTTCAACAAGCGTTTCGCGAATTTTCCAACAATTCCTATCGGCAAATTTTTACAACAGGAATTCAGGTGGAAAGAGGGTTTTATCTAGCTGAATACAACAATTATGCAGAAATTGCCGCAGCCACTCTCAAAAAACTGGGCGTCCCAAAAGAAAAACTAGTCGTTGTTCCTACACCTCACGTTATTAAGGATCGTACTCATGCATCTGCTGTGGCATTTCGTCAATGGCTGTTAAATTCAAATGACCAGTTAGAATCAGTTAATCTGTTTACGAATGACGCCCATGCTCGTAGAAGCTGGTTGATATACAAACAAGTCCTTGCTCCCATCAAAGTAGGTGTGATTGCTGCGAATCCATCAGATTACGATCCAAAGAAATGGTGGGTTTCTAGCGAAGGTGTGCGAACAGTCATTTCTGAAGTTATCGCTTTTATTTATGCGCTATTTGTAAATTGGAAAGTTTGAAGAAAACGTAGTTTTACAATCACTTTCTTTTAATACCAATTCTCCATGATAGCTTGCGTGGCGTAGCCATAGATGCACTTAATATTTATTAAACGAACCGCCAAGACGCCAAGGACGCCAAGAATGAAAGAGTAAGTATTAAGTGCAAGTTTACAGAGAAATGGTATCAGACATCCTCTTAGGAACTAGCCTGCCCGATTTTTTCGGGGACAATGCGTCATCAAAATTATCAAAGAAGGAATTACCAAAGGAGGTAAATATATGAGTTCCTATGTGCTTGGTTTTCCGGACATTGACAAAACAAAAATCATGGTTGTTGGGGGTAAAGGCGCGAACCTGGGGGAACTTTCCAGGATTGAAGGAATATGCGTACCAGATGGCTTTTGTATTTCTACTGAAGCCTTTAAAAGAATCATTGGGGAAACGTCGTCGATTAATGAATTACTTGATCAGTTATCGCATCTATTGGTGGAAGACCGGGATAAAATCGGTGAACTTAGCGGTGAGATTCGCAGGGTCATCGAAGGGATAGCCATCCCTGAAGACATTAATGAAGAGATCACCCGCCTTCTCTCCAGACATGGAGAAAAAAATGCCTATGCAGTACGATCCAGCGCAACTGCGGAGGATTTACCGACAGCCTCCTTTGCAGGCCAGCAAGATACGTATCTGAACATTATCGGAAAGAAGGCAATCTATCAGCATATCAGCAAGTGTTGGGCATCGCTATTTACCGAGAGGGCAGTAACTTACCGCCTTCAAAACGGCTTCGACCACCGTAAAGTCTACCTGTCTGTGGTTGTTCAGAAGATGGTCTTCCCGCAGGTGGCAGGAATTTTGTTTACTGCCGATCCCGTCACTTCTAATAGGAAGGTGTTATCCATTGATGCCAGTTTCGGACTTGGTGAGGCCCTGGTCTCCGGACTGGTGAATGCTGATATCTATAAAGTGTGCAACGGCAAGGTTATCGATAAGAAGATATCCACCAAGAAGCTGGCTATTTATGCTTTAAAAGATGGTGGTACGAAAAAACAGGAGATTGAGCCTGAGCGGCAGAATAGCCAAGCGCTGACGGATGAGCAGATCTTGCAGCTGGAGGGCATGGGCAGAAAGATCGAAGCACATTTCGGCCACCCCCAGGACATCGAATGGTGTTTAGTTGACGATATATTCTATATCGTTCAGAGCCGACCCATCACCACTTTATACCCTATCCCTGAAGCGAATGATCAGGAGAATCACGTCTATGTTTCTGTCGGTCATAACCAAATGATGACCGATGCCATGAAGCCATTAGGACTGTCTTTTTTCCTGTTAACAACGTATGCGCCCATGCGTATAGCCGGAGGAAGGTTGTTTGTTGATATTACAGCGACGTTGGCTTCACCAGTCAGCAGAGAAACTGTATTAAACGTCACATTGGGAAAATCTGATCCGCTCATGAAAGATGCACTTACAACCATCATAGAGCGGGGAGATTTTATAAAATCGTTGCCTGATGATCAGAGTCCCGGCAAAAGCAGTCAAGGTCGATCACCTGCGGATTTTCAAACCCTAAACGACTACGATCCGGCGGTTGTTGCTGATTTGATTCAACAGAGTCAAACCTCGATCGAAGCGTTAAAACAAACCATCCAAACGAAATCAGGATTGGAGTTGTTTGCTTTTATCCTGGAAGACATACAGCAATTAAAAAAGAGTTCATCTGATTCGCAAAGTTTTGGTGTGTTTATGACGGCGATGAATGCTTCATTCTGGCTCAATGAAAAAATGATGGAATGGTTAGGTGAAAAAAACGTAGCAGACACGCTTTCTCAATCTGCACCCAACAATATCACTTCAGAAATGGGTCTGGCGCTATTGGATGTCGCGGATGTGATTCGTCCTTACCCAGATGTGATTGAGTATTTACAACAGGTAAAAGATGATAACTTTCTGGATGAACTGATTAAGTTTGAGGGTGGACAGGAAGCCAGGAATGCTATCTATGCTTATCTAAACAAATACGGAATGCGATGTGCCGGGGAAATCGATATTACAAGACCTCGTTGGAGCGAAGAACCAACTACGCTTGTCTCCCTCATTCTCAGTAATATCAAAAACTTTGAGCAGGGTGAAAGCAATCGCAAATTTGAGCAAGGACGACAGGAAGCTTTGAAAAAAGAACAAGAGTTATTAGAGCGATTGAAGCAATTACCAGATGGTGAACAAAAAGCCAAAGAAACAAAACGAATGATCGACCTAATCCGGAATTTAATCGGTTATCGTGAATATCCAAAATACGGCATAGTCAATCGCTACTTCGTTTATAAGCAGGCTTTACTGAAAGAAGCCGAACAACTCGTACAAGCCAACGTTATTCATGAAAAAGAAGATATATACTATCTCACTTTTGAAGAACTTCGCGAGGTTGTACGCACCAATAAATTGGATTATCCGATCATTAGCAATCGAAAAAACGAGTACAAAATCTATGAAAAACTAACTCCGCCACGTATTATCACCTCTGACGGTGAAATCATTGCAGGTAAGTACAAACGAGAGAATCTCCCAGCCGAAGCTATTGTAGGTCTACCTGTTTCTTCTGGAGTTATTGAGGGACGAGCACGTGTCATCTTAAACATGGAAGATGCTGATCTAGAAGATGGAGATATATTAGTCACCTCCTTTACTGACCCTAGCTGGACACCATTATTTGTATCTATAAAAGGTCTAGTCACCGAAGTTGGTGGACTGATGACCCATGGAGCAGTTATCGCACGTGAATATGGCTTACCAGCAGTTGTCGGAGTGGATAATGCTACCAAACTGATAAAAGATGGGCAACGAATTCGCGTGCATGGAACAGAAGGGTATGTAGAAATCCTATACAGGACTTAGGCAACTGGCACAGGCGTTAAGCGTTTGCGTAAGCGCAAGCGCACGCCAAGGGCTAACGCGTAGCGTGTCCCCTTGGGACTCAGCGCGCCCTATGCCTAACGGCACGCTTCCGCTATCGGCGCTAGCTCTCCGTTTGCGTAGCGCCCCTCTTAGGGGCTAGGAATCGCTCCATGTTAGTACATGTGTATTGGCAAGACTGACGCAACTGGTACAGGGCGTTAAGCGTTTGCGCCAGTTGCGTCAGTCCTGATCAATAACAGAGACTACCCAGCTTTCCTTAGATTGGCAGACTAGTAGCGCGTCCACACCAAAATGTTGGGTTGAGGCTGCAGGGGCGCAAGGGAGAAGGAAAACAGACAAAGTGCGCCGATTAACTTCTACCCAACAAAATAGACTAGACGCGCTACTAGTAGGAGACGAGAACAGTTTAGAGGTTATAAGTTTTTCCTATTCCCTGTCTCCAATTTTCTATCCTTTACTGATAGCGACTGCTTATTCGGTTCCAAGCGTTGACTATGAGCCGTAAATCTTTGGATAGGCTATTTTGAGAAATGTCGTTGTATTTAACCGTACCATCGCGGCTAGTCAGAGTGTATGTGATGTAATCAGCAGCGCCGTTGGGTGCTGGATAATTTAGGTTTTGGAATTCATCGCTTTGCCGTTCAAGCAATTGCTGAAACCTTTTTACTTGTTCTAGAGGAATGCGGCGAATGCTACGCTCAGAATCATTTGTATCACCCATCCGAACACGAATCAGACGTCCGTCGTCGAGCAAAACAGTTTCGTATGTTCTGCCAGCAAAGCCACCACTGGAGATTTGTCGAAAAATGACACTGCTATCTAAAGGTTGTGGTAACTCACTTCTGGGGATAGAAATTGGCTTGAGCGATCTATTATCATCAGCAACTGAGCTAGCCTTTTCATCCAGAAAAACACCACCTGATTCGCCAACACGATAAACCAAGCGTTGTTGTCCATCACTGACAGTGACCTGCCAACCTGGTACTATAACTGCAGCGCATGGAGTTGACGGATCTGCTAGACCCAAACAACTATCGGGCCATTGTCTTTGTTTCACTTCAACTATCCGTACTTGCGAAATGGGTGCTCCTAAACGCTTAGAGGCTCGTACCAAAACTCTCTCAGCAATGTCTTTGGGTAAGTTAACATTAGGTGTTTCACCATACTGCTGTGAAAGTTGAATTCGAGAACCGCGCTCATCAGTGAAAAACACCCAACGATTTAGCCCAGCAGCGACTGTAACTTGCCAACCAGAAATGGCGTTGTCACAAGGATAAGCATTATTCTGAAGCTCGCACCCATTCCATCGAGTTGGTTGAGATGCAACAATCGAGAGCGAACTTGCAGGTAAACCCGACTCTTCAGTTGCCCGACGCAACACAGCATCTCTGACTATTGCGGGTAACTTGCCTTCACTGAAGTTGCTTTCCTTTTTATTAAACCTGATTTTGGAACCTGTTGCATTGGTATGATAAACCAAGGTTTGATTAGTTGCTTTGACAACGACCCGCCAACCCTTTTCTAAAGCCTGAGTACAAGCTTCATCTGACCTTGGTAAGTTCAAACAGCCATTGTTCCAAGTCCGCTGTTGAGCTTGAATGATAGTAAACTCAGACGTTGGTAAATTCAAGCGTTGAGATGCGGCTTGCAAAACAGCATCCTCTATATAATTTGGAAAGTTTTGTGGCAGACTTGTCAGAATATACGGATTTGCTAAGCGAATAGAACGCCCATTGCTATCGGTATGATAAATCCATGTTTGATTACCATTCGAGAGGACAACTCGCCAACCAGGAACTAATGCTTGAGTGCAAAGTTCGTCTGGATTCGGTAAATCCATGCATCCGTTACGCCAAGTCCGTTGAGTGTAGTCAATAATTTCTAGTTTTTTAGTCGCAGTTGGTTCTCGGTTAGATAAATCTTGTAATATCGCAGAAGCAACTGTACGCGGTAAGTTATTTGTTTTAATATTTTCTTTTACGACTTGGTTTGCTGTATCTGCAAAATAGTTTGCCGGGGCAGCAGTCGCACTTTTTATAGGTGAGAAACTGCAACCAACAGACAAAATCCCAGATAAAACTAACGCTGTGAAAAATTGTGCTTGTTTCGTAGTACTATAATTTTTGAGAGTGTTTTTCATAGAAGTGAGATAAAGTTCGGTATAGTGAAGATAATAAATTTAACGTTTGTATATTAGTCAATAGATATTAGTATGTGTCAACATACAGAAACTAATAACTAGAAACTCTATCCAGAACAAATGAGTTTATTATCCCTCATAATAAGAAGGATTTGGGATAATTAAAGCGCCTCTGTTTCGAGGCAGATGTGAAGACAGACGCTACTATTATTGTCTATTGTTCCTTTGTTTTTATACTAGATTTAGGTCAGGTGAAAATACCTCACCCTACTGAGTGACCTGATTGGGTGATTTAGAGAGAGATAAACTCAGAAGGATTACTGATTGACATCCTCCCCAAGAAAGCAACTCGGCTCTTGATGGGAATTCGGGCAGGCTCACGCGCAAGAGTTCAGTGCTTATTCGGTTGTGAGCTTCGATGTCGAGTATATGTTAGCACATATAATCGACCAGACGGCAGAAACTATAAATCTTGAAAAAAGAAAAACAATATATGTTACTAGTATCCCTAAGCGGGCATGCTATGTACAAGCAACTATAGCAACTTCTGCCCATTGCTCTAAGTCACTGTTGATAGTTTTCTCATACAAAATCTAATTTTTTTTACAAGTAGATGATGAAAAAATTGGTGAAGTGGTGCAACAAGCTTCTATCGCAGGAATCTCTGGCAATTAAGAAACAGTCATTTTTCGCACTTTTGGTAGGTTTAAGTATGGTAGGTGCAATTCTGCTTTCGTTTCCTTTATATGCTCAAAATACTCCTTTGCGTCCGCAGACATCTGAGTTACGGGGGGTGT
Organism: Brasilonema angustatum; assembly: GCF_059505445.1. Taxonomy (NCBI): domain Bacteria; kingdom Bacillati; phylum Cyanobacteriota; class Cyanophyceae; order Nostocales; family Scytonemataceae; genus Brasilonema; species Brasilonema angustatum. The sequence continues at coordinate 38,712 of NZ_JCACKO010000015.1, forward strand.
GGTTAACGAATATAGATAGTAATGTGCTCTTTGCGCGCGATCGCCTGCAAAACTCTTTACAAAGTCTGAAAAACCTAAACTTTAACACTGTATATCCTACTGTTTGGAACTGGGGTTGGACACTGTACCCGAGCAAAGTGGCACAAAAAGTTACTGGGCGATCGCTTGATCCAGCCCCAGGACTGCAAGGTCGAGATATACTCAAGGAAATTGTCACAGTCGGGCATCAAAAAAACCTAACAGTCATTCCCTGGTTCGAGTTTGGCTTTATGGCACCTGCTGACTCACAACTCGCCAAAAATCGTCCGCAATGGCTGACCAGCCGCCGTGACGGTAGTAAAATTTGGAAAGAAGGTGCTGAGAACCGGGTTTGGCTTAATCCCTTTCACCCTGAAGTTCAACAATTTATACAAGATTTAGTTGTCGAAATCGTTAAAAACTACGACATTGATGGTATTCAATTTGATGACCATTTCGGCTTGCCTTCTGAATTGGGATACGACGCCTACACAGTCGCATTGTACAAAAAAGAACATCGTGGTCAAGCTCCTTCAACAAATTTTCAAGACGCTGAATGGGTACGGTGGAGAGCTAATAAAATAACTGACTACATGAAACGGGTCTTCCAGGCAATAAAAGCGACTAAGAAAAATTGTCTTGTTTCGGTAGCGCCTAATCCTCAGGACTTTTCCTACAAATCCTTTTTAGCAGATTGGCAAACGTGGGAACGGAACGGACTTATTGAAGAACTGGTTATACAAATATACCGCGATGACTTAAATGCCTTTGTCAAAGAACTTGAGTGCCCAGAAGTGAAAGCGGCACAAAGTCATATACCAGTAAGCATAGGTATTATGACTGGGTTAAAAGCTAAACCCATATCCATCCAACAAATACAAACACAAATACAAAAAGTACGAGAACGCAACTTTGCTGGAGTCTCATTCTTTTTCTACGAAAGCCTATGGAATATGACTGGTGAAACACCACAACAACGTCAAGCTGGTTTCCAGAAAATTTTCCCAACATCAGTTGCTTATCCAAATCTGCTGGCTGGTTGGAAACCTTAACAAGTAGAAAACTGGGCAGAAAAAGTAGGGGCGGGTTTGAAAACCCACCCCTACTTCAAAATTCAAAAAAGAGCTAATTGTTCGTCAGAGCAGAGATTTTTGCCTTAATTTACTGGCTTTGGCGCTTTTGTTGACGCATTTGCTTCCATTGTTGCTGCTGTTCTGGAGTCAGCACGGCTTGCATCTGAGTTTTGGCAGTCTGCCTAATTTCTTTCATTTTCGCTTTTTGGTCAGCAGTCAGATTCAAGTTCGCCCTTTTATGTTGTTGCCTAGCCTGCTCCTTTTGAGTCCGTTGCTCTGGAGTGAGCAGCGCATCAATTTGTTGTTCACTAGATTTGTGAATTTCTTCCATTTTTGCCTTTTGCTCAGGAGTCAGGTTCAACTTCGCTTGCCATGCCTCTGCACGGCTGCCTGGAGCTGCAACAGCAGCATGGCTAAAAATTACCGGGGAGGTAGCGAACATGACCATGATAGCTGCGGGCAAAAGCAAAGCTTTCATCTTCATAACAAAAGTCGAAATTTATTGTAGGTTTAGGTGGGCAACAAGGGATCCGCTTGTTGTATTATCTTAGACTGGGCAAAAATGAAAATAGTTCAATGAAACTGAAGAAAAACTTTTGGGAGTGTATTTTATCGTCGCTTCGCTCCTGGGTGTGGGGTGTGGGGTGTGGGGAAAACTTTCATGCTTCGTAAGTTCCACACCCAGGAGCCGAGGTTAAGACCCCACCGTCTTTTACGGTGTACACAATTGGTTAGGCGCTAGATCGATCCAATTGACCCTACACCCTACACCCTACCCCCTACACCCTATTAAAAGTTTTGTATTAACCACTACAGTTTTCCCAGAATGAAAGTTTAACCGCCAATTCCCAGACGCCCAGCTAAACCCGGAGTGAGTGGAAGCAGAGTAGCAACCATCAAAAACAAAGCCAAAAGACCCAAAGCAGCGCGTGCATCATCGGGTTCGCTAATTTCATTCAAGCTGGGACGTTCTAAATCTCGTTGTAAAAACACAATCACAATTGCCCAGTACAAAGCTAAAGGAGTACCCAGAGACACTAACACCAGCACAATTAGAGTTGCTACTGTTGCTCGTCCTGCAATTTTTCGTCCATAAATCGCTTGGACAATACGACCACCATCTAGTTGACCTGCTGGCATTAAATTTAAAGCAGTAACGACCAACCCTAACCAACCAATGACGACAAGTGGATGTATATCGACCATTGGTGATTGTAATGCCGAACCAAGAATAACTCGCGCCAAAGTTCCCACCAGAATTGAACCAGAGAAAAACTCATTTTGCAATTGAAATAGACTACCTTTGTGAGAAAGTAGCAATCCAGCCACCAACATTAATAAGGATACAATTCCTCCAGCCGCCGGTCCTGCTAAGGAAATATCGAATAGTACCTTGCGGTTAGGTAGTAAAGATTCAAAACGGGTAATAGCACCGAAAGAACCAATTTGTATAGCGGGAAGAAAGTAAGGCAAACTGAGGCGAACCTGATGACGACGGGCGAGTAACCAATGACCGATTTCGTGAGCTATCAAAACTGTTAAAATTCCAGCACCGATGGGTATAACCTCTCGGAAGCGTTCTGGGTTGGAAAAGAAATCAAAATTCAGGAGTAGCCCTGCAGTTTCCAAACTTGTAGCAATTGTTGCTACCAGCAAGACAACAGCAAAAACTTTCTGCGGTAATGTCATCGGACGTGGGTCATTGCGACTGGGAAGCACAATGAATACAGGTTTGCCATCTGTATTTTCCACTAAAAATAGACGATATTTATCACCTAAACGTTCTTGCAAACTCGCAGTTAGAGTGTTATGAACCGCTTCTGGCTCTCCTCGCAGGTTTCCTTTAAAGATAGCCCCTTCCTGGTAAGCAATGGTTTCTGTGGTAAAAAAGGTATCAAGGCCGAAAATACCTTTAATCATGTTCAAGTCTTCTTCAGGAATTGATAAGACTTCGGGTTTTAACTGTGCAGTTCCTTCCGGAAGATTGGAATTATTTGTAGGACTACCTTGCTGCTGGGCATCAGCTTCAAGCCTTTGCGTTGCCCGTTGCTTGAGTATTGCATCTTGTCCGGCTGCTCGCAACTGTCTTCCTAAAAAGACGTACACTCCGGCGGATACGATTAACAAGAACAATATGCCTACTATATTGACGTAAATTCCAGCTGCAAACAAACCAAAAAACAGCAACCAAGGAATCATCAATACCACCGACTGTAACCAGGCTAAGATTCCCAGCTTGCCATAAGGTCTGGCGCGATAAAAGCCCCAACCTAAAATTCCGAAAGCGACCAGCACAACAGTGGCGACAATAGGTGTTTCTGAAGAAGTCAACATCTTTTAACCTTTTTAAACTTTTGCTTTTGAAACCAAGCCTGAGTAAGTCAGTTGTTCGCCGATATTAAACGGATATTAATAATTTATAACGAGGCTGTCGCTGATTAAAGATTGATGTGGCGAATTAGCGTGATATTGAGTCAGGCTTAATTATAGCGGTTCTGATTTGAATCACATACATCACCACAAATAATGTGAAAGTGCATGCACTTTCACAACAGAAATTTTCTCCCTTACACTCTACACTCCTACACCCAAGCGTCTTGGTCATATAAGTGAATTGCGTGCCTCCCAACAGAGGAGGCACGCATTACCACTCTGTTCAAGTGGACTTGACATTCAAAAAGTATTATGCAGTCTGGGACAAACTTGCTTGATTCGTGAAACTGAGTTTTTCGGTGTTAAATTTATTTCCGTATTAGTTCCCAATAGGTGGAGCAAGAGCTACACGCGGAGTTCCACCACCACCGACGCTATTTGAGCTATTGTTATCAACAATGTAAAGTGCCTGAAATAGCTTCATAAAGTCTTCATAAAATGAACCATTAGATCCCTCGAAATCGTAACCAAAGGTGTTGCGAAACTCTTGTGTGACTCCATTTTCTACTGCAAAGTAGTGAGCATCCCAGCCTGCGTCGTCAACAACGTAAGCACCATAATCTTGCAAGGCATGAAATAACTTTTTAGCAGCAGGTGTTTCCAAGTTGAGATTTTGTTCGGTTACGTATGCAGGAATTGCCAATAGTGTCCCCTGTACCAGGGAAGGGTTTTTACCGTAGTATTGGTTGGCTGCATTGGCATCAGCTCTATCTGCAGGCCAGCGATACCCAGGATTAGACTTAGAGTAGTAGAGATATTTGTTACCCCAAATGACAACTTTTAAGGCATGACGAATTGATTGATCGCTGGTTAGTTCACCTTTGCGAATAGAACCACCAATCGACGAAAGACCAGAACCAAAATGTGCTCCGCCAATTCCATCACCGTAAATATCAAGATTTGGATAACGCCAACCGTAGATGTCGCCTCCTGTTTTACAGCGAGCAAGAGGTTCAAGCTGTATTAGAGTTTTTCCATCAGGCATCAAAAAGGCTGATGGATTGTTGGGGGTGCTATATGGGTTGCTCGTGGCGTCTGGAACGATAAGGTCGTCTGGAATCGCCAGCCAGGTGTTCATAGATGTGGTGCCTTTACAGCGTCCTTCACCCCAAGCACCAGGAGCATAAACTTGACGCCACGGATCACTATCCTTGAGTTTGAACAAATATTCTTTGTCTGCTGCAGCATAGCCCGCTTTTCCAATATTTGCGGGAATGTAATTTGCACTCGAACCAATTGGCATATTCCAAGGTGATGTGGATGCAAATGGCCAAAGAAATTTGTCACGTGTAGAGGTTTGGCCAGGACTCGGGGTTGCAAAACAGCCAATAACTAGAGCGGCAATCACACTAGCGATAAATGCAACTGCGTAAGACATCCGCTTACGCCTTGTCAAAGGTTGAGTAATGCTCATGAAAAAGCCACCCCTCAATTATTTTTCGTAATCATGCTAATTTTTGGCATAGCTCACTAGATAATGTGCTAGCCAATTACGTTTTTCAAATCATACACAAAATCTTTAATTATATTGCATACTTCATCTAATTACCAAAAATAATTCATAAATATATAAAGTTTTGATTTTGAAGTCGTTTACAACTCACACTAATTACACAAAGAAATCCCACCTGTACAAGCTTATATAGATGTGTACCTCTTCTTTCTGTTTGGCACAGACGATACTAAGCAATTCACGCATTCACGTATTCAATCCGGAAGAAAACCAGGGAAGCGCAACTCGTCTAGCCTCTAGGTGTGTGCATTCTGATATGCGTGACAGCTTCACTTCAGTTAAGGATTTTATAGTCTCAAATGATACTTTTGGATAAAAAGAATATTTTTCAGAAGAAAGACAAGAATCTTTGTAAATCACCTTTAAGTTAGGTTTTTTTATAAGCTTTGATATTCAAAAAAAGATAAAAAGAACACTTTTCTCTAAATAGACTACTGAAAATTACTATTTTTACGCTCAGATCATATAAGTATATATACTTTTATGTACTAATATAAAATAAAAGATAATAAAAAGTAACGTTAAGTAAAGATTAGCGATCAGGACAAGGGACAACAAAGAAAATGCCTACAAAGCATTTGTATGGCTAAAAGGGTGTCCTTGTTTGGCTTTAGAAAGTAAAACCTTTTTCAGTTTAAGAGTAAGAGGAAGATAAGGGAGTGAACTGGCAAACCCTTACACAACAAAATCATCGACGCTACGATCCAATGGCGATCGCCCGCTACTACCGCTACCGTCCTTGGCTAGCTTGGATGCGGGCGATAAAGATTGTTTGGTTTTTTGCAGTATTTATTCTTAGTCTCAAGTGGGATCAATGGCAAAATCAAGAGGAGCAAAACAAGTTCAAACGAGCGACTCAATTGCGGCTGTTACTAACCCGCCTTGGTCCGACGTTCATTAAAGTTGGTCAAGCCCTGTCAACACGACCAGACTTGATACGTAAAGATTATCTAGAAGAACTCATCAAGCTGCAAGACCAATTGCCAGCTTTCGATAATGGACTCGCCTATAAAATTATTGAAACCGAACTAGAACGTCCAATAAGCGAAATTTTTAGTTCGCTATCCTCATCTCCCGTCGCTGCAGCTAGTTTGGGTCAAGTTTATCGTGGTCGTTTGATGAGCGGCGAAGAAGTGGCGGTGAAAGTACAGCGCCCCAACTTGCGCCCAATTCTCACACTTGACCTTTATCTGATGCGATGGGCGGCTAGTTGGTTAGCTCCTTGGTTACCCCTAAACCTCGGTCATGATTTGGCAATGATTGTGGACGAGTTTGGTACCAAGTTATTTGAGGAGATAGATTACATCAACGAAGCCCGCAACGCGGAGAAATTTGCTAATAACTTTCACAACGACCCCCAGGTTAAAATACCGGCGATATATTGGCGTTACACCAATGTCCATGTTTTAACCTTAGAGTGGATTAACGGTTTCAAACTCACCGAAACAAACAAAATCCGCGAAGCAGGTTTAGATCCAGAGTTAGTCATCCAAGTTGGCGTGACCTCTGGTTTGCAACAACTCCTAGAGCATGGCTTCTTCCATGCTGATCCACATCCAGGTAATTTATTTGCCATGGCTGATGGTCGTATGGCTTATATAGACTTCGGCATGATGGATCAGTTGAATGAAACCACAAAAGAAACTCTGGTAGATGCATTAGTACATCTAGTTAATAAAGAGTACAACGAATTAGCCGAAGACTTTGTCAAGCTAGGTTTTCTCAGTCCAGACACGGATATTCACCCGATAGTACCAGCACTAGAAGCAGTTCTGGGAGATGCTATTGGTAAAAACGTTGGGGATTTTAACTTCAAAACCATCACTGATGAGTTTTCGGAACTGATGTATGAATATCCTTTCCGAGTCCCTGCAAAGTTTGCTTTGATTATTCGTTCTTTGGTAACACAGGAAGGAGTAGCCCTCAGCCTCAACCCAAATTTCAAAATTGTTGAAGTGGCATACCCCTACGTTGCAAGGCGCTTGTTGACAGGCGAATCTCCACAACTGCGGCGACGTTTGCTGAATGTGCTTTTTAAAGATGGTAAATTCCAGTGGTCTCGGTTAGAGAATTTGATTGCGATCGCCCGCAGTGATACTAACTTTGACGTATTACCTACGGCTCAATTGGGATTGCAATATTTACTTTCTGATGAAAGCAAGTTTCTGAGGCGACAGTTAGCGCTTGCTCTTACTGAAGATGATCGTCTTCATACAGAAGAAGTCCAACGCTTATGGAATTTGGTAAAAGATGACTTAAAACCAACTCGCTTATTCAACGTAGCGATTGGAGTTTTGACAGAATTTTCCCGAGAGGGAGTAGCTGCTATTCTACCGAAAGCCTTAAAAGAATGATGAATTATGAGTTAACAATTATGAAAAAATATTATTCATAATTCAAAACTCATAATTCCGTACTCAATCTCCACAGGAGTTTTCATGTACTATATTCCTCAAAATCCACCCTATTTTCTATTAGTTGTTGGATTATTTGCAGCATTAGTTTCAGACCTCGCCTTATGGGGAACGCTGAAAGTCATTGTCCATAAATGGCAAGACGATGGTGCAGAAACTTCTGGCTCTCGTCTACCGATTAGACATTTATCTATACCATTTATAGGAATTACTGTTGGTCTTTGTGTATTTCTCTGTTGTGGTTTTGAAATATTTGGCTTTCCGCCTTTAATTGCCTATGGAATTGGTATACCAGTTGCTCTTATAACTGCCTTGCTGATTTGGTTACAGTTGGGAAGTATGCTAACTTTTGTAGAACGCCAAGGGATACAAGCTCTAGATTTAGATTCTTAGCAGGAAAATCACTCGTGAACAAAGTAGGGTAGATATTACTTCTACCCTATTTATGTTGTTTTAAAATATAGGAATCTGGTTTTGTTTATGAACGAACTCGTCAGCGCAGGGAACGCTTAACAGGGAACGCTTAACAGGGAAGAAGCAATGATGTACCTAGCTTCGTCAAAAATAAAATATGAGTCCTATATTAAAAATTTGATATATTTATTATTTTAACATATCTACTTAACCAAAATTTATAATTTCTGTCTTGTATCCTTGATCACAAAAAAAAATAATGTAAGATTATGCCTTTGATAAGAAGTCAAGGAAAATCATAAAAAGGTTTTTTCTTAAGAAGAACATTGATATCGAAGGAATCAGAATTCCATGAGCCAAAAAGACAGCAAAGTACTTCAGCAATCAGGGGTCATTCCATATCGAGTCAGAGACGGAAAAATAGAAGTTTTGCTAATTACAACCCGAAATCGTCAGGAATGGGTTGTGCCGAAAGGAGGCATTTGTAATGGAATGAGTCCACCAGAATCAGCAGCAAAAGAGGCGTGGGAAGAAGCTGGAGTTATCGGTCAAATAGAAACTTATGAAATTGGCTGTTATAAGTATCGGAAACAGGGCAACATTTACCAAGTTAGAATGTTTTTGTTACCAGTCCAAAGAATTTTAGAAGAATATCCAGAAGTCAATCAAAGAAAGCGGCAATGGCTAGATGTTAGCAAAGCTATTAGGTGTGTCAAGATAAAGTCGTTGAAAAGAATGTTTAAGACTTTAAAAAATCAGGAGAAGAATTCATAATCCAGAACCCATAATCCATAATGAATCAAGCTAAGTAGAACGGCGCAAAAAAACCAAAGTATGTAACGGAAAGTAAAGTTGCCCAAAAAGCTCTTCTCTTCTGCCTTCTGCCCTCTGCCTCCTGCCTTGTCATAACGACAATTTTCAACACCGACCTACTTATGGTAGCTATTGTGGTAATAATTGACACAAAAGATTTGTTTTCAAATATTGAATTCACAAGCATTATGACGACTGACGAGTGACACTTATATTCTTACAAATCAAGTGATTTAGTAGTTAGTAAAGCTGCTTTATGAAGATTATTGACTTAAGATTTTAACTTACGTCAAAGCAATATATTAGGTAGATTCCTTAACTTTTACAAATTAGATTTTATTTTTCTCAGTTGATTCTTCAAATTCTCCAATGTTTGCTCCCACTGACTTTTCTTTGGTTTTTCTGGGAAAACTGCGGGTGGAAGTGCAGGATTAAGATTGCGATAATATTCCCAAATCTCCCAATAAGGGCAACCAGGTTCAATCCGAATACCAGCCCAGTGGAGATATTGTAGAGGTTGATTCACTAAAGGATCAATCAGTATATTTCCCTGAGTCTGAAAATGGTGACTTCCTCCCCAATTTCCTGGTGCTTTACCTTCTCTGCGGACAATGTTAAAGCGAGAAGGGATTCGCTTCAGGAGCATATAATTGATAATAGGTTGGTCGGAAGTTTTTTGGGAAAAATCGAAATATTCTGGATGTGCGGCGCACTCGGCGAAAGTTTCATATAAATCCTGTTCCGAGATAAGATTTTTCTTGGAACCCCAAAAACCACCATTGAAAATATCTTTGACTTCATCTTTGGTAAAGACTTTTTCTTCTAAAACTTTTGGTGTAAAGACATTCGTAATACCACCGGCGTGTTGATAATCACAACAAAGAAAATTGTATTGATTCAGATAATTCAGATTATCAATAATTTTTTCAAAGACAACTATATCTGTATCTATGTACAAAAACTCATCAAAAGGTCCAAACCAACAAGCTTGCTTGCGAAATTGATTAGGACGAGCAAAAAACTTGTTTCCAAAAACTTCATGTAATTTTATTGATAATCTATCAATAAAGTCTAAGTCTTCATAGATTTGTACTCCATAATATTTTCCGAGTGTATCTGCAATATTGTGATAATTCTCATCATAAGGAATCATGACAATTGGTGTTTCTTTATCATGCAAACGGATGCTGTTGAGTAGTGCGATCGCATGATCAGTCACCTTATCATTAGCAATAATATAAATTCCACGGTTCATTGAATAATCCTCAACCTGCTAATCCTAACTTTCGGAAAATACGTGTAGCTAAACTTGGCGGTGCATTGTAAGCTTTCGGCTTACTGTTGAATTTTGGTCGCTTGTCTGGTTCATGTAGATAGCGATAATGCAAGAAAATTTCCCGGTAAGGAAAATCAATATTTTCTCCAGAACAAACGCGGCTAAACAACTGAGACGATAAACCGATATAGTGAATATAAGTTAACGGATGACCTTTGTCATACAAGATATTATCTCTGGCTTCAAAATGGGGAGAAGTTACGCAACAGCCGGTTTTTTCATTTTCAGGGAGATGATGGGCAAAATTATAGCTAGATATGCCTGACTTCATGACCATGTAGTTGAGAATAGTTTGGTCGGGAGCATTCATATATAAAATTTCGGCTTCATCTTGTTTCAGTTGTGATATAATTTCATTACGTTGTTCTTGATTAAAAAAATCCTTTTTACTTCCATACATACCCGCGCAAAAAATTTCATAATTTATGCGATCAAGCGGGAAAACATTTAACAAGTTATTCGACTTAACATTGTAGACATGAGTAGGATCTTTATATTGGAAATCATAAACAACGAAGTCATTCTGATTTAACTGCTGAAAAATATAATCTAAAGAATTTAGGACTAGAATATCAGCATCGAAATAAATAAATTTATCAAACGGACCATCGAAGCCACAAAAACGACGATGCATTCCTAGGCGATAAACTCCCGAAATACCGTTTTGTTCCCAAGTTTGGAAAGCACTAGGATGAGTTTGCCAAATTTGGGTGGCGAAATCTTCCCAACGTGCAATAGCTGCTGTATCTGCAAAGATTTCTACATTGTTTCTGTTTTTGATTTCGTGTTTTACTTTTTCTAAGTTATTATCATAAGGAATGATACAAACTGGATAAGGTTTGCCGGCATTTGCTTCAATACTATTTAAGAAAGCTACTAACTGGTCAAAGACGATATCGTTAGCGAGTACGTAAATACCTTCAGTCATCCAAGTCTCCACATATTTCCATATTTGCCGTCATCATGAACAATTTTTAACGTAATCCGAGAGCCAATTTAACAAGTTTAACTTATGTAAAATAATTTGTCTGGCTTCGGCGATCGCACTCTTGGCTGCATACCAAGCATCAGTTGTTGCTGTAACTTCTTGAATGTAAAGAAGTCCTTTTTCATCCAAACTTGGTAATTTCAAAAAACTACCAGGAGGTAATAATTTCTCTGCGGCAGTTCCCCCATAATAAATTGGCAAACACCAAGCTAGCAAAGCATCCCATAACTTCTCACTTACATACCAGTTATTTTCAGCATAGTTTTCAATTGACAAGTTATAATAGTATGGAGCCATACCATACCATTTGTTGCTCAATTCTCCGCCTCCTTGTGCCCATTCTGGCAAGCCACGACCATATAAATCAAACTTCAATTCGCTGTTTCGTAGCAGTTTTAAAAATTCCAAGCGCTGGCGATGGTTAACTGTACGACTAATACCAGATGTCACCCAACTACATGGTCTAACTTTTTCTGGTGGTGGCATATCATTCAACTCACGAAATGAGTTAGAATAATACCAAATAGCAGGCATATAATTCGGCGTGGGGGCAAAATCATCTGGTCCAGAAATATAACCGCAGTGCGCTTGAGCCTGTTGATAAAATTTTTGATTCAATTCAACCACTTCATCTAAAGGTGGTTCTCGCAACAGATAAATGACTCGCTCTTTAGGAATTTTTATAAGTTTATTTTGTAGCGTTTGCTGTGCCTTTTCGTATTCAAGTTGTGCCTTTTTATTTTTCCAAAACCACAACTGCTTTTGCGGTGGTTCCGGAAAAGACGTGTAGTTATACATTAATAAAAAATCTGGTTTGGGGGCTGTAGAATGGATTTGAATATCACCCCAGACACCAAAGGGATGAGGAGTTTGTTGCCATAGCCAATCTGGTTTTTGATCTAAACCAGGATAGCTGCTGATCATGCCGACTGTTTTGATGCTCATTTTTCATTAATTTGTGGATGATGAAGAGAGAGAATAGGGAGATGCACAGGGCAAACGTATCAATTTTATTTAGCCACTCGTAGCAGAATGGAAAAAAGATGCCAATACTTACTAAGTGTACTCCACAGTCTTTGATTCAGCATTCAAACAGTCGCACACGTACGGCTATACAGAGGAAACCCACCTGCGTGGGTTAAACGCGATCGCCAAACTCACTTTCCAGCAACTGTTGTATTTGTTCTTGCAAAGGCTGAACTTTATTCTGCACAATATCCCAAATAATTTCGTTTTCAACCTGGAAATAAGTGTGAGCTAGAATATCTCTTAAACCCGCAATTTTTCGCCACTCAACTTCAGGCGCAGACTCCCGCATTTCCACAGGAATATTTTTCACTGCTTCTCCAATGATTTGAAGGTTACGCGCAACCGCATCAAATGTCTTCTCATCCACGATAAATTGCTCGAAAGTTATGCCTTGGGTGTAACGTAATACCCTCCGGGTTCGCCAGTCGCCTGCGGAGGGAAACCCTCCCGCAGCGCTGGTCTCACCTTTGCACAGCAACCAACAATGTCCTCTAAATAAAAACGAATATTACGCGACACGAATTGCCTCTTTTTCAACAACATCACGGATTGAAGGCTTCAGCGTTAAGCGTAGCTCTGCCGTAGGCAATCGCCAACTGACTAAATCAACCTGAGTTCCAAGTTGATCTTCGAGATAAAATTTGATTTCCATATAGCGATCAAAGGTGAGTGGCGGTTCAAGTTCAACCAGGATATCAACGTCACTGTCAGATCGAGCTTCATCTCGTGCGACAGAACCAAAAATCGATAGCGATCGAACACCAAAGTTCTTCAAAACAGTCCAATGCTGTTGCAAAATTGTTAATACTTCGTCACGTCGCATATCCTTGCCTTTGAGGAAATTTAACTGTTTGTGATTCTATTTTAGGGAACTCTTAACGCTTAACATAAACTATACCTAGCCGTTAAAAAATATGCGGAGGAATTCTATAGCTAAGCAATAAGTGGAGGACGAAGAGATTCATCAACATAACTCAAAATTTTTGCGGCTCGATTTTCCCAAGAAAACTGCTTCACAAAGTTGATAATATCTTGATAGCCTTCGGCTTTCCTTGGATGAGTTTTTAAAACCTGCGCGATCGCTTCAGCAAATTTGTTAGGACTATCTGGTTCGCACCAAGCAGCGACAGCGTTAGTATTCTTAAACTCTACTAAAGAGGGAATTTCTGTTGCGACTATGGGATTTCCAGAAGTTAAGTAATCAAACAGCTTTAGGGGAGATGTGAATGTTGCAGCTTGTCCGGAACAATGGGGATGAGCTAAGATATCAGCGGCTTGTAGCAAAGATGGTAAATCCTGGTGCAAGAGATACCCTAAGAATGTAATATTGTTAACTTGCTTTTCTTTAGCTAATTGCTGATAAAGTGCAACTTCTTTTTCATCACCACCTGCACAGACAATTTGAATATTTGGCATGAGTGCAGCAACATCAACGAGGATATCGATACCTTTAAATTTTCTTAATGCTCCTGCATAAACGACTAAATATGAACGTTCATCTTTGAGAAATTTTTTGCGCCATTCTGCTACTTTTTCTGGCTGTCTAATCAGAAACGAGGAATTGTAACCATTGTGCTGCGTTATTACTTTTTCTGCTGGCATTCCATGTTGTATCATGTTTTCTCGGACTGTATCAGTAACTGTGACAGCTACTTGAAACAGTGGATGATTAACAATTTCTGGTTCAAATTCCTTATCTTCGTAATGGTGATGTTCGTAAATTGCTGGTACACCATTTTTAACTGCTGCTTTGATGAAATTCCAGTTCCAAGCGTGGACAAGTTTGGTAGTCGAAAGGATATGGAACGGAAAATAATATTTTGTGGCAATGGTGTTAGAGTCGGTGAATTTGCTTTTGATATAATCAATAGGCCAAGGCATGGGTAGAGGAGCAACTTTGAGCTTTTGCTGGATGTTGTAGTATTTGATGAGTGCTTCTGGTGTTTTCCTTGGTTGAAATGGACGAGCTAAATGAATTGGGTTGAAAGCTGCTAATCCTTTGCGAGGATATGCCAAAACTGATGAGTACCCTAAGTTTGCTGCTGCGTTTGCCGCGTTAGCAGATACTATAATATGAGCTTCTGGTTTGGGTATCTCTTCTGTTACAAAGAAGACGTAGTTTTTCAGAAGAGTCGTATTTTTCATGATTTTAAACTTTAAGGTTATCGTCGAAATGATCTAATTTTTCTAGCAGATGCGTGAGCGCTTGATAAGCTTCCTGGATAAATTTCTGTTGGCTTAGAGGCGTATTTCTCGAATCATTGGCTAGGGAGTTTAGAGAGCTAAGTATAGGATCAAGAGTCATCCGAAACTGATTGCAGATAACTATCAAATTTTGATTGAGGGTGGCGAAGCTGTGATTTGGCTGTGTGCCTGATAAAGCCCAGTTCGTTTGTAGGTGAACAATATCTTCAAAAACATCAATGCTGTTGAGAACTTTTAAGCCTGATTTGTAGGATTCTTCTATAAATTTATTTGGCTGTTGAGGATTGTTTTGTCTATTATCAAGTAGTACGCGCAAAGAACCAATCATAGACTGAAGCCGCGTGCGAATTTCATCAGAGATACGGATTAAGTTTTGCTGGCGTTTGGTAGCTGTTTCCACTTTATCGGCAAATTGCATTGCGTACAAACGCGAGTAGTAACCACCCTTTTGTAAGAGTTCTTCATGGGTTCCCACCTCCACCACACTTCCTTGATCCAAAACAGCAATTTGATCCGCTTTTTGCACTGTGGAAAGGCGGTGAGCAATGACTAATGTTGTGCGATCGCGACTGAGGTTATCTATAGCTTCTTGCACCAAACGTTCGGAAACAGTATCTAAAGCGCTCGTGGCTTCATCTAAAATCAAAATTTCTGGATTTTGTAGTAAAGCACGTGCGATCGCAAGGCGTTGTCTTTGTCCTCCAGACAACATCACACCGCGATCACCAATGATAGTTTTAAATCCCTGAGGCAATTTGCTGATAAACTCATAAGCATTTGCCTGCTTTGCTGCGGTGATAATTTCCTCTTTGGTTGCTGATTGACGTCCGTATGCAATGTTATTCCACACTGAGTCATTAAAAAGGAAAGTATCTTGACTGACAATTCCCATCACCTGTCGTAGTGAGAGCAAGTCGAAATCACGCAAATCGATGTCATCGATGGTAATACAACCAGATGTCGGATCATAAAATCTGGGTAACAGATCTGCCAATGTTGATTTTCCTGCACCAGAACCGCCTACCAATGCCAGTGTCGTACCTTGCGCTAAGTATAAATCTACATCTTTGAGTACCTGTTTTTCATGATCAGGATAGGAAAAGCAAACCGATTGAAAACCCACTCCCTTATTTAATTTTGTGTAAACAATTGAACCGTTACTCATTAACGGCTTATTCTCCCAGCTTAAAAAATCATTAACTATGTCTACACTGGTAGCAGTACTTGCAAAACTACTGCGAAGAGTATTTAACTGAGAAATAAACGGTAGCAGTCGTAGTAATACCAATAAATATGTTAGTAGTACTGTTGAAAGCGAGACAATTTGGTTTACAAAGAAGGTGCGACTCAAAAAGACAATCAGTATGATAGCTGTCACGCCCATGACTTCACTCAGTGGTGCGATCGCCTCCGAATAAACCTGAGACTGAAAATCAGCTTTTTCGCGAGCGTGAATGAGTTTCCGAATACGTTGATATTCTCTTTGTTCACTACCTGTTGCTTTAACTAGACGAATTCCATTGAGAGTTTCTAGTATCGCGATCGAATAGGCTCTCGACATATCACTGAGCTGCTTGCCAAACTGTTTGGCACGGCTTATAGCATACTGATTTATTAACGTGACTAAAGACAGCAAAACCGTAGCAGCGATCGTTAATTGCCAGGAAATTGACAGTAGTATCCCAACAAAAACTAGAATTGTAATCCCTAAGATCATTAACTTAATCGTATTACCTACAGCACTGGCTGCACGGCTAATTTCTCCGCCAAGACTGTTGATTATGTCACCAACTTTCATCTTGGTGTAATAAGATAAATCAATTTGTAGCAATAAAATTAAGCCAGTCTCGCGCATATCCGAAGTGACTTTGCGCGTTAAGGTACTAGATGCTAAAGTACTAGCGTACGTCGCTAGATTTTTTAACAGAATCGTAAAGATAATTGTCCCCGCCATCACTCCTAATAGGTAATTTTCGGGAATATTATCAAACGGAGACATCAGTTTTTTGAGAATAGGAGGAGCACCACTGAAATCTACTGATTGTCCCACTATTCTTAAAATTACTGGAACAATCAGAGCAGTACTAACACCATTAAATAAAGCTCCAGAAAATCCTAACAATATTGTCAGGAAAGTCAATATTGGATATGGTTTAGCAAATCTTACTAGTAGTTTGCTGGTAGACATTGGGGATTTGTCTCACAATTTACTTTTGATTAACAGAATTCATAAAGAAATCACAATAAATAATTTTTGTCTTTCTGTTTTAGACAAATACAGATACTCCTTTCAAGAAACACAGGGGTGTAGGGGAGCCACTGCCGTGCGCGGGTTAAGCGCGTTGAGGCATGTGGCGTGAGCCAGTACTTGATGAGGGTTTCCCGACAGAGGTATCTGGCGTGTGTAAGGGAAAAAGGTGTTTCTTTCTTTCATATTTTGCTGGCTGCGAAGCCGCTAGTTGGAGGCTCATATCTTATTTTGAGCGTCAGTGAAATTTGATAAATTCACCCTGGCAAAATCACACATTATAAATACTCATAACTGAGCAATTACGGACTCTAAGGTAGACGCCATAGTCTCAAGGCTATATTTGTTTATACACCTTTCTCTTGCCTTGAAACCTCGCTCATTTGCTGACTCTAAATTCTCAAATATAAAATCAATTTGCTCTGCAATTTGTTCTGGAGAACTAGGAGCAACCAAATAACCAGTTTCGCTTAAAATTTCTGGAATATCTCCAACTCTAGTTGATAATACGGGTTTAGCCATTGCCATTCCATCTGTTAATTTTAGGGGGAATTGGGCACGAGCGATGATTGTATCTCGCTGAGGAACAACCACAATATGAGCCGCTGCTACAACCTCAGGCATAACCTCCACAGGGCATTTGGGCAACTTGATAATCCAACGCCCCCATCTTTGAATGAGTTTATCATCATAATCATCATAAGGACTGCCACCGACAATCACTAGTCTTAAATCCGACTGGTTTAACCGATCCAACGCCATCAAGACATCTTCAACACCTTTATGTGGTCGTGGTGCACCTGGAAACATTAAAATACGATAGTCATCAAGATCATAACGAATTCGGCTAGCCTTTGAATCATAGATACTAGGGTCGAACATAGCAGTATCTTTACCATTAGGCAGATAAATACCGCCAAAACGTTCTTGGAGAAACTGAGTATCTATTGTTACGGCATCAGCCTTTCGTACTAAACTTTCCATCCATTGTATATAAAGTGGATGATCGGGAAATCTTAATGCACCATCTTTCTTTAAAATATCCCTGGCAAATTGCTTCAGACTGGGACGATACTTCCACTCCATACCTCCATACCAGCTTAATTCCCAGTCATCCATATCCAAAAGCAAAGGACGACGGCTGCTGATTTTTTTCAGTAAAGACAAACCAAAACTCGTAACCTTTGGTTTGACTGCATAAATAATATCTCCATCTATTTTTTCTAAAACTTGCCGACTGTAGCTCAAAAACTCAGGATAGTTTTTTCCAGGAACAGAAACAATCTTGATCCCATTGGGAGGAATTGCATAAAGTTCTTTTCCAAAAAGAAAACCGATAATTTCTACCTCATGATTAAGCTTTTTGAGTACTTGTGCTAGCAAAAAGGCACGAACACTCCCACCACCGCTTAAATCACTAACAATTAATGAAAATTTCATAATTATTATTTTTTATCACTTCCCTTTTGGAAACAGCATGGATATCACTTTATTTGTACGGTAACCGCGATACTTTTCGTAGAGGAGAAAACTTGGGAGGATTTTTCTGATAGTATTGAAAGTCTGTAGTTGCTTTTGATTTTTGAGCGTAATTTTTTGGTTGAGTACGCGAACCGGCATAGGAACTATTTTTAGTAATCTTTCAAAATCGTCTTCCTTTTTCTCCATAATTGCTTCCTCTAAGAAGAATTCCAGACCAGTTTGACAAATTTTGTTCAGTTCTGGATAATTCTTGAGAATATTTTCGTAAAACAGAATATAGTAGTTTTTCATATAATTCCAACTATTAGTTCGATTTGACTGATGCTTCGTGTAGTAAGTACCAATCATCGGGGTGTAAACGAAATTCGCACCTGCCATTAAAATAGCGACAGCAAAATATCTATCCCCCAGTGCTTTGAGGTATTCCGGAAATTTTGTCTTAGTCAAGACACTTTTTTTCATCAGCATAGCTTGCTGAAGCGCGGGATGAGGTGTATTTGCAAGGAAGTCAGGAATGAGTAAACGTTGAATGAATTCATCTTTAGTCAATGAACCAATCACATTTTCCTGAGTGTTGATAAGATTTTGGTTTGCATCGAAAAACACCCGTTCATAATCGCAGTAAAAGACTGTGTCGTCATTGACATTAACTTGTTCTAAATAGCTGAGTTGAAATCTCGTTTTGTCTTCATGAATCCAATCATCTGCATCTAGACATTGAATCCATTCACCCTGTGCTTTCTCAACGCCAAAATTGCGAGATGAAGGCAGACCACCGTTTTCTTTATAGTAGTACTTTACTCGCTCATCTAAATTCATCAACTGCTCAGCGACCTGACGAGTATTATCAGTAGAACCATCATCGACAATCAAACATTCAATATCAGAAAAAGTTTGTGATAAGACACTTTTGACTGATCGTTCAAGGTAACAACCTTGGTTAAAGCAGTTGACAATGATTGAGACTTTAGGTGGCATTTATAAATAATTCCTTATTGGTGAAAATATATTGATAAATTTACAATCAAGATTTTCATTCATGAATGTCTTTTCAAAATAAATCCTAGCATTAGATTTTTCGCTGCATGACAACATGTTTTTAGTCAAATGACGCCTGTACATCATATTTATTGTTAATATCGCATGAGTTACCCTGAATGTCTCGTTCGCCAAGTATTTACATCAACCAAGCGCGATACTACATGCGATCAGCCTCCGGTATCTGGTCGAAAATTTCCCTTGTCCATTACAACATATAGCTCGTGCAGGTAGTCCACTCGCTCTGTTTTAGATAGCATTGTTGAGAAATGCCAAACACCAATTGTCAGGGAGATACACTAAATGCAAGTCATTCGTCTTGAGGCACTTTCAGATAACTACATTTTTCTGCTGCACGATCCAAAGCAAAATATTGCTGCTGTTGTCGATCCAGCCGAGGCGGAACCAGTTTTGCAGAAACTCAACGAGTTAAAAGCTGAGTTGGTGGCGATTTTTAACACGCACCATCATCAGGATCACATCGGAGGAAACCGCCAACTTATGCAACAATTCCCTAATGTGATAGTTTATGGTGGGGCTGAGGATAGAGGGAGAATACTGGGACAGCAGGTGTTTTTACAGCAAGGCGATCGCGTTGAATTTGCACACAGAAGCGCTGAGGTTATCTTCGTTCCCGGACATACCCGCGCTCATATCGCCTATTATTTTCCACCAGACAACCCAAGTCAAACGGGTGAGTTATTCTGCGGCGATACCCTGTTTGCTGGTGGTTGTGGTCGTTTATTTGAAGGAACACCAACGCAAATGATTCATTCCCTAAGCAAATTCCGCTCGTTACCTGATTCTACTCGCGTCTGGTGTGCCCACGAATATACTTTGAAAAATCTGCAATTTGCCCTCACCGTAGATGCAGATAACACTGACTTACAAACACGTTATGATCAAGCGAAAACGTCCCGCAGTCATGGAGAAGCAACTGTTCCCTCGCTTTTAGGAACCGAAAAGCTCACAAATCCCTTTTTACGTTGGGATCAGCCAGCATTACAATCAGCTGCTAATAGTCACGACTCGGTACAAACCTTTACGCGATTGCGAGGAATGAAAGATAAATTTTAAGATAGTCATTAGAAAGCACTACTCGACTAGGAATAAATGACTCGGTGCAAAGAAGATTCATTTTTCTTGGCAAGAGAGTTGCGATCGCACCTTGCATTTCGCTATTATTTGTAGGTTTAGGGCTATATCCAAAGCAGCTTGGGATACAGCAACACCCATGTGAACTAACATGGCTATTGCTCAAGCAATTAAAATTTTAGAGAAAGCAAAGAAAAAGAACAACGATGGCCAAACGCATACAATTAGTTTTAACTCAAGATATCATCAAGCTAGGAAAATCTGGCGACTTAGTGGAAGTTGCCCCTGGCTATGCTCGTAACTACTTAATTCCCAAAAGTTTGGCAACTCGTGCCACTCCTGCTATTCTCAAGCAAGTCGAACGTCGCCGCGAAGTAGAACGCCAGCGGCAATTAGAATTGAAGCAACAAGCCCAAGAGCAAAAAGCAGCTTTGGAAAAAGTTGATAACTTAAGAATTGCCAAGCAAGTTGGTGAAGCCGAAGCTATTTTCGGTACTGTCACCACCCAAGAAGTGGCAGAGGTTATTCAACAAACCACAGGACTTGAAGTGGATCGGCGTGGTATCAGCATACCCGATATTAGCAAGTTAGGAACTTATGAGGCTGAAATTAAGCTGTATACTGACGTGACAGCAAAAGTCAGCATTCAAGTTGTAGCTAGCTAAAACTTCTAAACCACCCACACTGCTATGTGAGATCAGTGTGGGCTTCTATGGTTAGCAAAAATATGGTTAGCAAAAACGTTGAATCTATTAATTCTTTCGCAAACTATAGTTCAAAATTTTTCCAGTCGTAAATACTTGACATCCACCGACTAACAAAGCAGAGGATACGAGAATAGCCAAAACAGATACTGGTACAAAGGCATTGGCATTAAAAAACATAACTGTAATTCCTAATGCCATCAAGAACCATGCTATGTGACGGAATGTATGACGACAGACAAGGACTACAACCCCTACAGTACATGACAGTACACCTGGGATGCGTACAGAAACAGGAATCTGAATATTCACAGCTAAAATTAAAATTCCTACTATCATCAATACCAAGCCAATGAGCTTAGTAAAAAGCTCCATTCGAGATTGCTTTGTGTTTGCAACCAATTCAATCTGAATCACTGTTGGTGAATGATTCAGCATAGTATTATCAGACTGAGTTGCTATTTCTTGCTCTCGTTTCTGTAGAAAGATAAATGTGAGCTTACCCCCATGACCTAGGTCTATCTTATCTCCAAACTTAAGTGGATGGCGCTTTGTTGGCTCTAGCTTGATATTATTGAGATATGTACCATTGACACTGCCGAGATCAACGAGATAGTAAGTATTTTTTTCTACATGAATTTCCGCATGAAGTCGAGAAGCAAAATTGGCATTTGGTAAGCCTGCAACATTGATATCAGGCATGGTCTGATCTTTGGGCTTGCCAATGCGAATAACAGAAAAATTTTGGGGCAACTCAAGAGGAGTGTCGGTTTGAACATGAAAAAGTTCTAAACTCAGCCCTGTTGTCTGTGATCTGCCTGGGTTTTGCATGCCTTGTCTTTAGAAAGCAATTTTTCAATGAATTACAGTTACCTTGTTTGGTCGCGAAGATGCGTCAGGTGATAACTCTCGATTTCTTGTCTTAATTTTAATACTTATATGATTACTTATATGAACTGTACAATATTATATTCGCTCTGGAACACTCTGCCGTCTTGTAGACGGTAGATTCATAACAATTTATAAAGTAACCACTACAGAAAACGGGAATAATTTATACTTAGAGCTACCACATTAAATAAATTTAATATGGCAAAAGTCCCAGCCTTAGGCTGCTCCAGTGTCAATTCTACACTAGCAATCTAAAATACGTGAGAACCAACTCTTTCGCCAAGTCATTCAGGGGATCTCAAGTCGTCGGATATTTCCACAATACCTTTATACCCATCAATCCGCACTTTCTGACCATCTTTCAATAATGACATAGCATCTGTCACATCCATAATGGCAGGAATACCATACTCGCGAGCGATGATTGCCCCGTGAGAAAGTCGTCCACCCGCTTCAGCAATCAATCCTCCAGCCCTAACGAGTAGAGGTGCCCAACCGGAATCTGTATAAGGTACGACTAGGATGACGTCTCGGTCAATATCCCCAACACTCTGTAAATTCCGCAACACCTTTACCCGTCCTTCAGCTTGTCCAGGGCTGGCAGGAATACCTTGTAAAACATGATTTTGGGAAGGAATTGCTGTTTGCAAAGGGAATGCGGGAGGATTATTGCCGTAAACTAAAACAGGTACTGCATTTCGCTGATTATCTTGTGCTAGTTGTGTGCGCCTCAATTGTACTAAATCCTGCAACTGTTGGACAAAAGCAGGTTCAAAACTTTCAACAAGACGCCGTACTTCCTCAAGTTCTAAGAAAAAGATATCTCCTGGTTGTTTGAGTAAGCCCGACTTTAACCAAACTTGTTCCAACGCTACAAAACACCAGCGCAACTGGGCTAAAAGTCGAGAATAAACCTCTGTGACTCGCCCTTTCAGATGTACACGCTTTTGGACAAACCCTCTGTTCTTCTTCCTTTGACGCTTTTGCTGTTTTAGCGGTTCATTTGTCTGGATGAATTGTACAAACAACTGCTTAACCGCCTCTGATTCTTCTTTCCAGGTGGGAACCGCAATATCAGTTCCCACTTCGCTCAAATAACCGTAACGCTCAAGCAATTTGTCGAACCTGTTTACAATTTCTTGCCCTTCGGGAGTTCGTCTTAACTGCTCAAACACTTTATCTGGGTGAAACTCAGGTAATATCTGCCTAGCTTCCGTGGCTAAATCTTGAATTGCTCGCAACGCCGCTACTTCTGGCGTCCGACTGTTATCAATATCCCCATCCTTTACCCGAAATATCGCTTGTCGCAACGCCGCACTCAACGGAGCTAATATACTGTAGTATGTTGCACGACGAAGTAACTCCAGAATCAAGTTAATTCTTGTCCACAGCCTTGCTGGATCTAGGTTTTCTACAGGTTCTTTGGCTAACTCAGACAAAGCCGGAACAAACCGCTTGCGATTATCCCTGTTGAAATCCAGTGTCAGAGAAAACTCCCGCAACAGCAAACGCACTAAACCAGGAAAATTCCGCAATGTGGTTTCTATAGGAGGCTGACTCATTTTTGCTCCCCTAGTTAAAAACTCCAAGCTTTCAGGGGGTAAACCCATGCGGCGGAAAATTTCTCCTAGTAGGGTGGCATTAAAGTAGGATCTTGAATAATGTAATGTCGCTGTTTGGTTAAAATCCAAGCCCACAGAGCCTTTACCCAACACCAAAGCAAAAATTTCTCCCCAAACACCACAAGTTAAAGGACGATTGATTGACCAAGTTAATGGGCGAATCAGTCCAGGAATCACCTCTGCAGCAATTTTGCGTGTCCATATCGGCAGTAGGGTGGTTATGGGTCGAGTTTGCAATGTCCAAAGAGTTTGACCATCGTATGTCCACTCAATATCTTGAGGAATACCGTGGTAATGTTCTTCCAGATGTCGAGATAGATATGCGACTTGCTTGATTAATGTTGGTGGTATATTCCCCTCACCTTCTAATTGAATAGAAGTGAAATTATCTGTCTCAACCACATAAGCGCGATACTGTTCAGGCGTTACTCGTCCGGAAACTACACCAGTAGCGTTTCCTGGCAAAGCTTCAATGATGATCGCATCTCCTTGTTTGGTAATGGGATCACGAGTAAAAGCGACACCAGAATAGACACCTTGGACTTGTTGTTGAATCAGCACCGCCATTGCTGCATCAGTAATGGTGCTTTCGCCCGTATGTTGCCCAAAGTCTTTCTGAGATTTTGCTGCGTTTGTCTGGAATGGAGAATCCTGTTTTGAAACAACAGGCTTGGTAACAGTGCGATCGCGTCGATACTGTATTGCCCGTTCACTATTGTATGACGCTCGACACTGGGCGATCGCATCTCGCAATTCCTGTTTACTCGTCACATTCAAAACCGTTTCATACTGTCCTGCGCCGGAAGCAAGTTCTGTATCTTCTCCAATGGCTGAGGAACGTACCACAAACGGTAAAACTGGTGAAGGTTGAAGCGTTTCTATCAACTGTTCAGGATTCTGGTACGGACCAATGATCCATCCTTTTGGGACTGGATAACCCCATCGTTTGACTTCGGCTAATCGAGCTGCCTTTTGTCCCACATAAACAGCATCCAACTCGTCATCTAAAGTGAGAATGCTTTGATTCCCGCGAAAAAATTTAAACGCTGCTTGTGAGTCGCTTTGTGCTTCTTCAACAGGAAGATTCAAGTCGTCAGGAATTTGTTTGTAAATCCAGCCAAGTAAGGTAGCAAGACCAGCAGCAGCCAAGATTCTTGATGGAGCTTCCGGATGCAGCAGGGCTACAATTGCAGGCAACAGAACTAAAACCCCAAATTTTGCCAATTTCCTAGAGCGCACAATGGTAAAGCTGACGCTAGCAAGCAATAACACAAAGACTGCTGCAAGTGGATCATGTACGCTAAATCCCCACACAGCGTTAGTCGTACCAGCTCCTTTACCCCCCAAGAATCTACCCAATACTAAGCCCATCAGAGCAATCAATTCCCAAGCTGATCCCTCTCCAAAGAAAATACGAGCCAGCAAGACTGCGGCAATACCCTTGATCGCTTCTGAAAAAACAGCCAGAATTCCAACTAGTGTACCGCCGTGGTAAAAAGCAGATGAAACACTAATATTGCCTGTACCCATTTGTGCTAACTGCCGCCCTGTTGTAGCTTGAGTGAGCCAAGCTATGAGTGGTAGCGCACCTAACAAAGGGCAGATAATGAAAACGGTTACAAAACCCCAAAGTTCTAACATTTTTGCTTTTGGATTTTAGATGTGTTTTTAATCTAAAATCTCAAACCTTAAATTGAATAATTATTTTTCATCGTCATTACACCATAATTGTAGACACGGGAGTTGTGACGCAAATCGTCTTTGCCAATGTCTGATCTGGTTTGCTCAATTAAGCTTTCTCTACTTTTGACTATTTAATATGATTTATAGTTTCAGTCATACCTGAGCAGAGCACTCACGCCCATAAAGAAGCGCAAAATGATACTCAGAATGACTTCTATGATACATCTAGCTCCCTGAAGTTGGGAGTCCCATCATCCAATTTAGTGAACTGCGTAGGCTGCTTGCAGTGCCCAAATGATCAGCGCCATAATTGACCCTAAAAGCACCACGGAAGAGATGGTGACTACTTTTGGGGTATCAGCGCCTTCAAACTTCATAATTCCTCGGTTTAAGTCGGACATAGCTTTGTAATCCTCCTCATGTTACAGTGCTAACTTGCCCGTTTCGATTCTAGTCCTTCTGTTTGTATTTGATGCAAAGTTTATATTACGATTTTGTTTAAGCTTCGCAACATTTCCATCGTTATAAATACTCATATTAATAGATACATTATTTATTTTTATACAATAGTCTCTACGGCTTTTCTAATTAAAAAGTCTAATTTTTTACTCTCTTTTTACCAGTAAAATAAAAAGTTTAGTGATAGTAATTTGTATTTGAATGCAATCACCCTCCAATTCAATAAATGGGCATAGCTTATGTTCACCCTACAGCAGTACCAAGTCAGCGTTGTGTAAGAAGATTTCCATTGACTGACGTAACAAGTGTAAAATATACGGAACTTAGAACAAACGGACTCAACAAGTGAAAGTGGCGCTGGTCATCAGTTTAGTCGTCGTGCTCGGATTGTTTGTGATCATAGAGGTGGGATTAAGATTGCTGTTCGGGTTTGGCAATCCTCTAACATACGTTCAGGATGAGCAGATTGGTTATCTGTTGAGTCCTAACCAACGCACCCGTCGTTTTGGTCATCGTATTACAATTAATCAGTATTCAATGCGAAGTGAAGCCATATCCCAGACGCGTTCACCATCTACTCTGCGGGTGCTACTTTTGGGAGATTCTATTGCTAATGGTGGCTGGTGGACAGACCAGAGTAATACGATTTCTAGCTTAATGATCCGCTTGCTAACTTCAACAGTTGCTAGTAATTTCCAACAAGTAGAAGTGCTGAATGCTTCAGCCAACTCTTGGGGACCAAGAAATGAATTAGCCTATTTGGAAAAGTTTGGCAGTTTTGAGGCTCAAGCACTTGTGCTACTCATTAACACCGATGATTTGTTTGCTACCGCTCCTACATCTTTACCCGTAGGATGCGATCGCAATTACCCCGACAAAAAGCCAGCTTTAGCATTAACAGAAGTCTTTCAACGTTATATATTAAAGCCAACGCCAATACCAGGAATAGAAGCAGTACAAAATGAACCAGGCGATAGAGTTGGTTTTAACCTAGAAGCAATTGGCAAAATCCAAGCACTTACCTCTCAAACCAATACTCAATTTCTTCTCGTCATGACTCCCTTACTCCGAGAAATTGGTTCGCCTGGATCCCGCGATTACGAAGTTATAGCCCGAAAGCGCTTGAGTGAATTTTGTCAAGCCCAAAAAATCACTTATTTAGATTTTTTACCAATATTTAACTCAACTCAAGACCCCAAAGCCTTGTATCAAGACCACATCCATCTTAACTTGCAGGGAAATCAGTTGGTGAGTGAGGTGATTTCGCGATCTGCGCAGAGCGCAGCAGCGTTTGCGCAGCGCCCCCTTAGGGGCTAGCTATCGCTGCTTGAACTATTGGCACAAAAGTAAACAATACTTTACAATACCATTTTTTCGTATAAAAATAAAAATAACGAAAGAGAGATATGACGCCAGGAAAATATCTTGTAAAGTCAGAGAGGAGTGTATCTACATCGGTCAAAGTTGCCCAATGGTTAAAGAATCTTTCCAAGAACTTCTAAACTTGAACCAGCGCGACGAAGCACAAACTCATAACTTGTCTGCAGAAAACTTTGCAGGAGAAGACCTTCAAGAGGCAAACCTTAGCGGTGCCAGTCTGTTCAATGCTAACCTTAGTGGGGCAAATCTCAATAATGCCAAGCTTGACATTACCAATCTCAGTACTGCCAACCTTGCTAGTTCTGACCTGAGTGGTGCAGATCTGTGTGGTGCAAATCTCGGCCTTGCCAATCTCAGTGGTGCCGATCTCAGCGGTGCAAACCTCAGTAATGCAAACCTGTGTGGTGCCAACCTCAGTCATGCCAATCTCACTGATGCAAACCTCACTGATGCCGATCTCAGTGCTGCCAACCTCAGTGGTACGAACCTCAGTGGTAGTAATCTCAAAAACGTGAACTTGAGCCTAGCCATTCTCGATAGTGCGAACCTCAAAGGTGCTAATATCAATGATGCCTATCTTGGCGGTATTCGGCTCAGTGGTGCGGATCTCAGCGGTGCCAACCTCAGTGGTGCGAACCTCAACGTTTCTGACCTCAATGGTGCAAACCTCAGTAATGCTGACCTCCGCAGTGCCAATCTCACTAACGCTTATTTGAATAGTACTAACCTCTATGGTGCCAAAATTAACGATTCAACGAAATTTGATGATCACAGTTGAGATTGATACTCTTCGTTAAACTACGGAGAACCTTAAGATATCAATTGTTCACTAAGGATGAACTGCTCACCACGTTGTTGGGCGTGGTGATGTATCATTACGTTCTTTTGGGCGTTTAAACTCATTGTCAAGAAAATTCTACTGAAATAAAATCATACAATAAATTGCGACAGTTTGGACAAAACACAAGTCGCAATTCTGACTCTACTTTGACACTTGTTAGCTGTAGTGTTGGCGTCCAGTCATTCAAAAAGTACTCATGAGGGTACTAATTCATTTCTGGAATGACAAGAGGAAATATTGTTGACTTTATTTAGAGAATCAAATCTGACAAAATTGAGGGTTAAACAGAAAACCTATGCCT
Source organism: Brasilonema angustatum (assembly GCF_059505445.1). Lineage (NCBI taxonomy): Bacteria > Bacillati > Cyanobacteriota > Cyanophyceae > Nostocales > Scytonemataceae > Brasilonema > Brasilonema angustatum. Next base: position 66,692 of record NZ_JCACKO010000015.1, read on the forward strand.
GAAGTCAAGGTTGCTACCATAACTGGTACATATGACGTTATTTGCTTCGGAGACGAAATTCCTGGTATTCTCGCTCTAGTTTCTGCCGCACGCGAATACAACCGTCAAAAAAATCAATATCCACGGACTTTGCTACTGTTGAAAGGAAATTCTAAATTAGGAATTGGGGGTCATTTAGTACGTGGTGGATTGTCTTATCTTGACCGTTCTGTAGTTCCTGCTGCGATTCGTCAATCACGTAATTTGGACACCTTTGGAGATCCACCCGCTATCTACAAAGAATTTTTGAAACGAGCTGGTGTAGCGTTTATTGCTCTCGATCCGGTTAAAGCTGATAACGCTTTGCGAGCGATGTTGCAAGAGGTGCGTGCAGATATTATTAGCGATATTGAAATCAAGTCCGTAATTAAAGAAGGACAGAAAATAACTGCTATTGAACTAACTAAAGGTGAAACCTATGCAGGCAAACAGTTTATTGACTGCACTATAAATGCAGAATTAGCGCAAGCAGCTGGAGTTAAAAAACTTAAGGGATTTGAAACTTTTGGCTTACCTGACTCCGAACTAGCAGTGACTTTAGTCTTTGAGACTAGTGGGCTAAGTATTGATAGACTCAAAAATGTGGAGTCTCTATATCTCAAACGCTTCACCAATAAAGCAGATACTGAAGCTCAAAAATGGTTAAATGTTGCCGCAGGAGGAGATCCAGCAAGAGCAGACGAGCTGAGAAAAGACCTGGTTGATTCCGCAGGCAAGCTGAAAACGATGTATGCAGGTCAAGATTACATCGACGTTCGCTCTAAAGCTCTCTCCATAGCCTACCATGCTTTCCGAGGTACTGCTTTGTCCCTACAGTCTAGTGGTACCATGCTTGACAACGGAAACATAGCAATTCTGTCTCAGGGAAGGTTATCTTGGAATGCACTGTTATATAAAGTTAATGCTGACCAAGCAGAAGCTTTAACACGCGCCAAATCCAAGCCAACATCAGACATGCTGCGTGAGATGGTATTTGTGAGAAAGTGGTTTCAAAGCATTGGCGCGACTCAGGTCAAGTCCGCAGAAGAACTTTATATTCGTCATGCTGGTAATATTACAGGGGCAGTTGATCCCCTGAGTGGATCTGAAATGCTTGCAGGGGGTGTGCCACAAAGTGAAGCTTTGGGAACCTTTGGTTACCATTTTGATATTCGTGGCGGTATCAATGGCTTAGATGAAAGGGCTGCTGGTAAAGGTTTTAACGATTTTGCATTTCTGAATCCGCCCTTGTTCAACATTGGTATTCGGCACGCCCTGGTTAAAAATGTACCCAACTTGGCTGTTATTAGTCCCGGTTCTGGATTTGTTGGCTATGCTTCTTCTGCTGGGAGAATTGTGGAATTCAACTGTGGTGTTGGGCAGGGAGTTGGGATTGCAGCAGCAATAGCGAACGCTCAAGCAGGTACCCTTGCGGACATTTCTAACACACAGGTGCGAACCATCTTGGCTCAAACTGGACAGCTATCTCAAGTTTATGGTACGGACAACCCACTACTAGCAAGTAAGCTAGGCAGTTTTGAAAATCAAATGATTGCTTGAACTTACTTGGCAATACCATATAGTAATCATTTGAAAAGCACTGTAACTCAAAGAGTATTTTGACAATGAGTCATACACAAGAAACTGGAATTCCAGGTGTATTAGCGGCAAACACCAAAATCACTAAACTTGCCGATGGAATGTCCTTCTGCGAAGGTCCAGTTTGGGATAAAAAACATCATCGGCTCATTTTTAGTGACACTGATGCAGATGAACATAGATGCTGGAGTGATACTCAAGGGTTACAGACTTTTCGCAAGCCTAGCTATCAGCCAAACGGAAATGTTTTTGATTTGCAAGGCAGGCTTTGGACTTGCGAACACGAATCGAGGGGAATTAGCATGACCAACATAGATGGTCAGCGAACAATAGTGGTGGATAATTATGCAGGCAAGCACTTCAATTCACCAAATGACTTGGAGGTAAAATCTGACGAGACAATTTGGTTTAGCGATCCAACCTACGGTATTGGTAACAGAACCAAGGAAATGGATTTTCAAGGGGTTTTCCGCTTCGATCCCAAAGCAAATAAGCTGACATTAATTGCTGATGATTTGAGTATGCCAAATGGCATCGCTTTTTCTCCGGATGAAAAGAAGCTTTATGTTGGAGATTCGGCAGAGGATAAGCGACAAATACGCGCATTCACGGTGAACCCAGACGGAACGGTTTCCGGTGGCGAAGTGCTATGCACGACTGAGAACCCAATTTGGGGTCCAGACGGAGTTGACGTGGATGCAAATGGAAATATCTACACAGGTTGTGGTGATGGCGTAAATATTTTTTCTCCAACCGGTTTGCTGCTAGGCAAGATATTAACTGAAACTCCAATCTCAAACTTTGCCTTTGGCGGAAATGATGGCAAAATGCTGTTTATGACTAGTGAACACGCTCTATATCGGGTCAATTTGCTAGTAGCAGGTGCGGTTAAACGATGGTGATTTCGTAGAAAGTGAGGAAATTTACCTTAATTTAGTGCGATTACTTATTTTTTGCTTTTCTTAGAGTTGATCGCCTTTTTTTGTGCCTTTTTTAACTCGTCGAGATCACGTTAACTATAAATTTTTAGAGAAATTGCGGAATTTAGAGCAGAAACCATGTGGTAATAACTAAAATAAGATGCCGCTAGATGAGGTAGCACATGGAGCCATTGACTGTTGGTGCGATCGCACTTGTAAGTCTACTGTTAAACAAAACGTTTGAAAAAACAGGCGAACTCATTGTTGCTAAAGCCTTTGAGCAAGCCAATAAGGTCATTCAACAACTCAAGCACAAGTCCAGGGATACAGCAGAAGCCTTAGAAGCGACAGCGAAAAATGCAGCATTACCTTCAAAACAGCGAGAATATATTGGTGAAGCTGTTTTGGTTGAAAAAATAGAGTCAGTGGCAAAGGCAGATCCGGAGATTAAAGCAGCAGTGGAAGCTTTGGCAAACGAAGCACAGACAGCAGCAGAACAAAATCCACAACTGGCAGTAACAATTAAAGCATTGACAGAAGCGGTAATAGCTCAACGCCCAAACATTATTAATGAGAACTGGCAAGGGATAAATTTCAAGAATGCAAATCCCACCATCAGCAATAATACTTTCAATTTTAGTGGCAAATGACTAGAGAAGATTGGCAAGGGGTAAATTCTAAGGACTCGAATGTTACCATCAGAGACAATATTTTCAATTTTGGATCTTCTGAACAAATTTCTGAGTCAATTCCACTACAGAATCTTAGTACTAGCGGTGGTGAAGTAGTTCCTTTTGACAAATTGCTACTAGATCATAAATATGCTAATTTAGTTGTACTAAAAATACATTTCTTAAACTGGTATTATCAAGTCCAAACACAACAACTTAGTACTATCTTACATATTTCATTTGGCGAGGTAGAAGAGAATTTCATTGAGAAAGAATCAAATGATTTTGTCAAAAAAGAAGGAAGTATTAGATTTGGTATTAAGTTTGGTAGATTGTGTTTAAAATTGACAAATGGATGTATGCCATTGGAGAAACGTAAAGTTCCCAAAGTTCAAGATTTTAACGGAGATGTCACATTTATGGGAACTGACGAAAATCCTGAATGGCAGTTTAAGGTGAAACATAAAGCAGAAATTCCAGAAAAAGCATCAGTATTATTCGGTTCGCTGAGCAATCAAGAGCTTGGAATCATGGAATTGCAAAATACATCTTGTCAAGTGGAAGCGACTTTTCAAGTCAAGATTAACATCAATGATTTAGGAATCACTTCCCAGGATGGCGTCTGGGATGAGAAAACTAATAAAAAGAAAAAACATGCGAAAATTTGTACTTTTTTTAAAAATGTTGTAGAGCCGAAACTAAAAGACTATGTAAGCAAATTAGTATTGCAGTATGACTCAACCACTATCTCCTGAAGAACTAGGCGATATTTTTCAAGCGATTGATAATGAGCCAACAGGAAAACTCTCAGAATTAGCAAAAATTGCTGGGCTGAGTTTAGCTGATGATTATATTGGTGCAGATCTAAGTGGAGAAGATCTTAGTAGAGATAATCTGACTGGTGCAAATCTAAGTAATGCAAACCTTAGTAACAGTAATTTGAGTGAAACTAACCTGTGCGGTGCAAATTTAAACAGCGCTTCCCTAGAAAATGCTGACTTAAGCGGTGCTGACTTAAGGGATGCTGATTTAAGAAGTGCCATCTTGAGCAACACCAACTTTATTAATTTACTGGAAGCACTCGCCGCCGCTAGAGAAATTCAGTCTGAGAGATATCGCGCCTCTGCCCTGAGTGCCTTAGCAGAGAAAATGACACGTGAGTTATTAGGCGAAGCACTCGCCGCCGCTAGAGAAATTCAGTCTGAGAGATAT
>NZ_JCACKO010000016.1:0-4732 GCF_059505445.1 Brasilonema angustatum
GACCCCTGATCTTATTCGCGCCCTAACGCCATGCATAGGATTTATCTCTGGTGCGCTGATTGTGATTGCAGCGTTAGTCAGTGGCGCAAGTGGGGAAAAATTGACCCTAGCCAGTGCCATTGCTACCGCGAGCATAAGCGGCGCGGTTGGACTAGCTAACCGTCCAAATGAATCTTCCAGCGACAAGAAAGAAGATTAAGCCATCAACAGCAATGCTTCTGCAAGTCCAACGGAGTCACAAGCCTCACGTCTAAAATCCTCACGTCTGACGACGGTTAACTGCGCGTTAGGGTACATCTGTTTGAGTTTGGGGTAACACTCAATAGATTCTAGGACTATATAGCGAAGTCCCAAAGGGATATCCTCTGGTGTCGAGTTCTCGATTACTTTGACAAACACCATTTTTTTATTTTCTTAAAAATGTCTTTCATATTCCGATCCAAGGGAAAAAGGTTTTTAAACCGGCAAACGCCCCCCCCGGCGACCGAAAAAAAACGACTGTCACAGTGACACTTTCTGCAGGCGTTTTCTGGACTCCTGCTTAAAGAGTTTCTTGGCGAATCTCATCGTTGTCAGCTGCAACTCCTCGCGGTAGATGTTGCACTTGGCTAAAAAGTACTGCGTCCCAAGTTTAAAGAAGCGGTTCAAGAAACCGTCTTTTTTGACAGAGTACGTGTTCGGTTCGCTGGTTTTTGAACCAATTACCACCCCGTCCTCAAATCGGTAGCTATCGCCGCAATCTTTAAACCCTACGCGCGTTCTGTTGTTTTGGTCGTACACATCATATGAATGGAACTCCATTCTCAAGGTTTGACGAATATCTTTGTACTCGTTTTTCTCCTGGCACAACTGCAGGTGTGACAAACCTATGATTTTTTGATGTCTTTGGGTCGTTTTCACACTAATACCAAGAGTCCTTGATATACTATTTTGTGTAGCCCCAAAACACAGAAAGTTTCTCGACACAAATAAACGTGTTCGGGAAACATGAAGGACGAAAGGCACTTGCCCCACAATCGAGTTAGGTGAGGATTGCACTCCCAATTCATGTCTCAGGACAGGTTTTGGTTGTGTCGAGACCGAAGTGTTACTACATTGATGGTTCTCCTTGCTTAGTGGCTCTAGTAGATTGTTGATGTTGAAAGTTGTGGACACCCTGCCAAAAACGGGTACTTGCGAAGCGACTGAGTTAATGGCTCTATTAGATGTTTCTCCTTGTAGCTCCTTATCTAGTGGTTTGTTGACGTTTAAGTCTGTGGACACCCTGTCAAAAGCGGGTACTTGCGAAGCGACTGAGTTAATAAAGCTAGTGGATGTCTCCCCTTGGACGAAAGGTAGTGGCTCTGATGTAACGCCGAAGTGTGAAATTGTGGACACCCTGTCAAAAGCGGGTACTTGCGAAGCGATTTTTTTGGCTGGTTCATTGGATGTTTCCCCTTGTGACTTCTCCTTACTTGGTGGCTCTAATTGATTGTTGATACTTGGTGACTCTAGTTGATTGTTGATGTTGAAAGTTGTGGACACCCTGTCAAAAGCGGGTACTTGCGAAGCAACTGAGTTAATGGCTCTATTAGATGTTTCTCCTTGTAGCTCCTTTTCTAGTGGCTCCGATGTAACGCCAAAGTGTGAAATTGTGGACACCCTGTCAAAAGCGGGTACTTGCGAAGCGATTTTTTTGGTTAGTTCATTGGTTGGTTCTCCTTTACGATGTAGTTCCAAAACTGGTTTACGATGTAGTTCCAAAACTGGTGTAGCTATTAGGAAGTTAGGGTCAACTTTATGCAGTTGTTTTCTGCTTTCTGGTGAAATTGTTCTTAAAGCGGCGTAGTGGCTTGACTGCTGCAAAGCTTGAGTCTCAATTTGGGTGACGGTGGCTCTTAGGTTGTTGACGACACTCAACAGAGGAACGTCAGCTGTAGCGCCCCAGGTTGCTAGTTCTAATTTCCAGCAAACTGGTCTAAGTCCTCCGAGATAAGTTGTCAGTATGCCTTTCCTGACACTGTAGCTTCTGAAAAAATCTAGTTTTTTGCCTGTTCTTAGCCATCTATAAATTGAAGCGTTTGAGATGGACAACACTGAACAGATAAGGCTCATAGGTAACTCGGAAACCCCACTACCTGTGATATCAAAACTTCGGAGTAAATACCAAAGTTTTGAGTGGTCATACCGACCAAGGAACGTATGTACTCGCGCTGTGTACGCGTTTTTGATTAGATTAGATCTCAGTAGTAATGAGTGAATCTTAATCAGCATTTTTTGAAGTTAAAGATTATCGAACGAAGTGAAGTTTTTAACAAGGGATTGCTGATTTTTTCAGCAATTGGTAATAGCTAGTGGGGTAGTGAAGACCCCCTTTTTTATGGGTATAATTTCTGAAGGAAATATCAGAAAATATCCGTATAAAAAAGATATAAGTTTAGTGTTTTTTTTTGGTATATCGTAAGACGTAGTAAAACTATATAAGTATGTACTTGAGCATACAATTGCTGTATCTGAGTTTTAATATACCCTCAAAAAGGCTCCCAGTGGGTAAAATCTATTATCTTCTTTTTGGTAGAAAAAACACTTATCCTTATGATTACCATTTGGCTAAATAGCGGTAAAGGATTTAGCCAATTATTGACGAAACCCCTTAAAAAAACTTTTCTTGTAGATGCATCCGGTAACCGTGGCGAAAAAGATTATTCGCGGTCACCACTTTTTTATTTTTGGGGAGCGGTCGGACTTTGGTCGGTGTTTGGCTCCCACAGCATCAAATCGTTAGGCTGTACCTGATAATAATCACATATTTTTGTGAGCACAGCTGCTAATGGGAGAATATCAGGTGAATCGTACAGTGAATATACGGTTGTTTTGCTAACTCCCGTCAACTTGGCGAACTCATAGCGAGTGATTTCCTTACTTGTGATGAATTCCTTGATTTTGTTCTTGATTGGCATTGTGATTATATAGGTTCGCGATGCATAACAGCGCAAGCTAAAAGCACCTGTTGAATAGATAAGGGAGACCGTAAAAATAAAATACCAGCCGTATTTCGGGTTGACGGGTTGGTAACGAGGGATCTGGGTTTGACGGCTGGTATTTTATTTCAAGGTAAGTGCCATATCTCCGAAATCTGTATATTCTCTGCTAAAAAATATTAAATAAGCTTTTTAGTATACAAGAATGATTAATATACTTTGACTCAAATGAAACTTTCAGGCAAGTCCGAAAGACACTTCTTTAATTCCTCTAGCATTTGTTCAACGTATTTATACCGCTCACCAACCTTACCCCCACTTCTAGCTTTAGAATCGGTGACTTTGTTTTCCCAAACTTCTAACACCGTTTTAAGTGATTCCAACGATTCTACGACCTCCTCAGCATTATCACCCAGTGGCTTAGGCAATCTGTAGCGGTGAGTTTCAACATTCTCACCCCACTTAGAAACACGTCCTGCACCTTCACGTTTACCACCCCACGGCTTACGGACACGTATCACCTCCCAACCGTTCTCTATATCCGCTACAGCTTCCTCTGGAGTGTCAGCAGTTATCTGTAGCAATGCAGTATCTTCTGTCTCGATATTGCTGACTTCAATTAAGTATTTATGCATATTAACCGCCCATACAATCGTCTCTACTTGATTATAGGACAAAATCATAATTAGAATATTTGATTATAGGACAAAATCATGATGATTGTCTAGACTAAAGAAAAAACCCGACCCAGTAAGAGTTTTACTAGAATCGAGTATTTTTACTTATCAGTTTTTCATTAAGCGGCTTTATTCAAAAGGGGGATGTGCCGAAATACATGGCAAATGGGACACTTTGTAAAGTTATGTCAAGCAAGTTTTCAAAACCCTTGATTTACCGTTGTTTTAACGCGCTCACTTCAACAGCAGCTTGCTGATTCAATCACTTCGCGATTATCTGAGTTTTTAGTGTCGAATCTTACCACCGATTTCAAACCACTGAAAACCGTTCTGGATAGTTTTAATGGGTCATTACTTTTTTTTGCCAATACCATCACAAAGGTGACGGTCATCTTTAACATTGGGGTTGTTGTTCAGATAATCAGAAGCCCAATCACAACCACGTATTAATAAGTTATCCAAATCCATATTCCATAGTCTTACTGTGTTGTCAGAACTACCAGAGGCAAGAGTCTTGCCATCCGGGCTGAACGCCACACTTGTGACTTCACTGCTATGCCCCTTAAGAGTATGCAGTTCCTGCCCGTTGAGATTCCATAGTCTTACTGTGTTGTCATCACTAGCACTGGCTATCGTCTTGCCATCCGGGCTGAACACCACACTTGTGACTTTACTGCTATGCCCCTTAAGAGTATGCAGTTCCTGTCCGTTGAGATTCCATAGTCTGACTGTGTTGTCAGAACTACCAAAGGCAAGAGTCTTGCCATCCGGGCTGAACACCATACTTGTGACTTCACTGCTATGCCCCTTAAAAGTATGCAGTTTCTGCCCGTTGAGATTCCATAGTCTGACTGTGTTGTCAGAACTACCAAAGGCAAGAGTCTTGCCATCCGGGCTGAACACCACACTATAGACTGTACTGCTATACCCTTTCAGAGTATGCAGTTCCTGCCCGTTGAGATTCCATAGGATTACTGTGGTGTCATAACTACTAGAGGCAAGAGTCTTGCCATCCGGGCTGAACGCCACACTATAGACTGTACTGCTATGCCCCTTAAGAGTATGCAGTTCCTGCCCGTTGAGATTCCATAGTCT
>NZ_JCACKO010000017.1:0-69335 GCF_059505445.1 Brasilonema angustatum
CCATGCTCTATCTGCAATAGTAGGTACTTTCAGTATTCGGTACGTTCCGTCCTTTGTCGTGACACTTGGTCAAGTAAACTTGCAGATGTACCAGAAGCTACAAGAAGCCCTCAACCACTCAGGCTCGTACATGAGAAGCAACGCGGCATCTGCTTTGGGTAATATTGGCAACTCCCGAGCAGTGGATGCTTTAATTGCTGCTCTCAACCACTCAGACTGGTACGTAAGATGCAAAGCGGCACAAGCTTTGGGTAAGATTGGCTCCTCCCAAGCAGTGGATGCTTTAATTGCTGCCTTCAACGACTCAGACTCGAACGTGAGATGGAACGCGGCATATGCTTTGAGTAAAATTGACTACTCCCAAGCAGTGGATGCTTTAATTGCTGCCTTCAACGACTCAGACTCGGATCTGAAATGGAAGGTGGCAGAAGCTTTGTGTAAGATTGGCTCCTCCCAAGCAGTGGATGCTTTAATTGCTGCTCTCAACCACTCAGACTCGGACGTGAGATGGAACGCGGCATATGCTTTGAGTAAAATTGACTACTCCCAAGTAGTAGATGCTTTAATTGCTGCCCTCAACCACTCAGACTCGGACGTGGGATGGAAGGTGGCAGAAGCTTTGGGTAAGATTGACAACTGGCAAGCAGTAGATGCTTTAATTGCTGCCCTCAACCACTCAAACTCAGACGTGAGAAGGTACGCAATATATGTTTTGGGTAAGATTGACAACTGCCAAGCAGTGGATGCTTTAATTGCTGCTCTCAACCACTCAGACTCAGACGTGAGAAGGTACGCGGCAGAAGCTTTGGGTGAAATTGGCTCCTCCCAAGCGGTGGATGCTTTAATTGCTGTTCTCAACCACTCAGACTGGTACGTAAGATGCAAAGCGGCAGAAGCTTTGGGTGAGATTGGCAATCCAGAAACTTTGGCAAAGCTGATCCAATTTCCTGAAATAAACATTTATGATAGTGACATATTTATCTCAGCAAGGACATTAGCGGTTCGATTCAGCAAGCAAGGACTACTCAGCAAGCGGGGCAAGCCTTTGATTCCCGTCTATCCTGAGTTAGTGAAATTCATACCGATATGGGCATTTGTGAAGCGCCACATACGATTTTAGATTTTGTCTTTTCGCTTTTTGATTTAGATTGATTTAATGCTTGTCATTGCGTTAGCGCAGCGTGCCCGGAGGGCATACGTAACGGAGTGAAGCGAAGCAATCGCAAGTGCTTGGGATTGCTTCATTGCGCTTCGCTCCATTCGCAATGACATATCACAAGTATTTTGCTGGATATGATATCAAGGGGCGATGCTCCAGAGGAGCCGCTGAGCGTAAAGCGCACGCTACGCGAACGCGATCGCACAAAAGACTTATCACAACTTCAGGGAAACACCTTAGACAAATCAACAGATAAATCCGGGAAACCAGGGAGAGTCACAACAGCATGAGGCAAAAAAATCTGCTTGTTCGCATAGCCAAAGTTGCCTTGCAAGTCTTGATAGGGCTGAGTGTAAACTTCCAAACAACTTGCCACCAAATTGAATATCCAGTAATTTGAAATTCCAGATTCTGCGTAGAGTGGTAACTTCACTTCCTGATCATACTTGAGCGTAGCATCTGCAACTTCAGCCACTAGCAAAATATCTGCTTCTTGAGGATGTGCTGCTAGGTAATCGTCAGGACGATAACGCGCTATCACCAAGTCCGGTTCTGGTTCACTATTTGTAGCTAGAGTAATCGGTTCCTGTCCTCGGACTATTGCCTGTCCTTGTAGGAGTATTATCAATTCTCTAACCAAGCGTGTATTGCAAACAGTATGAGGCGTTCCTTTAGCTACCATCTGCATGAGTTCTCCGCGAATTAACTCTACCCGGTCATTTTCTGTAAGAAACCCCAACTCAATTAGGCGGTGATAGTCAGCTATTGTAAAACGTTTGGGAGTAACCGCTGCAAAAGTAGCCATACACAGACAACCACTTAGAAATAGGAATTTTGGCTATAAAAACTAGTCTAGCTTGAACAAAAAAACTGATTGTGATAGTGCTGGGTGCGGAGTGTGGGTTAAATGGAAAAACACTCTTTTCACGCCCTTCGGGTTCGCCAGTCGCCTACGGAGGGAAACCCTCCTGCAGCGCTGGCTCCCCTACACCCTTACACCCTTACAGCCCTATACCCCCTGTGTTTCTTGAAAGCAGATTAGTTCCCCATACCCAAAAGCGCCTTAACCGATCGCCCGATATTTGTTGGCTGCATCGCATCGATTGCAGCGGTGGGTTCATAACCGCAATGTACCATGCAATCTCTACACTTGGGATTTTTGCTAGCCTGACCGTATTGACTCCAGTCGGTTTTATCTAATAGTTCTTGGAAAGTTTTGTAGTGACCTTCATTTAGAAGATAACAAGGCTTTTGCCAACCAAGAACACTATAGCTGGGACTACCCCAAGGAGTACAATCGTAGTCTTTCTCACCAATGAGAAAATCTAAAAACAATGGGCTATTAATAAAATCCCAGTTTTTCTTGCCTGCTTTGTAGGGAGCAAAAATTTGCCGGAAGAGTGCCCGTGTTTGTTCGCGTTTGAGAAAATGATCTTGATCCGGTGCCCATTCGTAACTATAGCCAGGGGAGATCGTCATCCCATCAACACCTAGGGAGGTGAGCAAATCAAACAAGTCCTGCAATTCTTTGGGATCACTACCGTCAAAAACCGTAGTGTTTGTCCCAACACGAAATCCTTTTGCTTTTGCCGCACGAATCGCGCTAATTGCAGTATCAAAGACACCTTTGCGATCCACACAATGATCGTGCCACTCCTTCGTCCCGTCTAAATGCACACTGAAGGTCAGATATGGGGAAGGTTTAAACTTGTGCAGACTTTTTTCTAGCAACAAGCCATTTGTACATAAGACAATAAACTTTTTGCGTGCAACCAAACCTCGGACAATTTCATCAATTTGAGGATGGAGCAGGGGTTCGCCTCCAGGAATGGAGACAACTGGTGCGCCACACTCTTCCACTGCAGCAAAGCATTGCTCAGGAGTCAAGTGTTGCTTGAGTATTTCTTTAGGATGCTGGATTTTGCCACAACCTGGACAAGCCAAATTACACCGGAATAAAGGTTCTAACATCAGAACCAAGGGGAACCGTTTGCGACCCAACACACGTTGAGTCACTATGTACTTACCTATTTCAATAGCTTGTTGTAAATGAATTCCCATAACTGTCCTCTACACCACTTTGATATAAACTCTAGCCAGCAGCAGTCTGCATTGAACCCATGAGCAAAATGCCCGATGACAATTTTGCATGGTTATGATAATAATCCCAAAAGTCTCTAATTTTATGCTACCTCAAGGTATTTCTCAGCTACAAACCAATTTACGGCGTCTTGTAAAGCTGTTTTGATTGACGTTTGAGGTAAACCTAGTTCTCGGACTGCTTTGGAAGCATCGTAATACATAGGTTGATGCGCCATGCGAACACCATCTAAAGGAATCGAAGGCGGTTTGCCTAAAGGCGCGAGAATTCGTTCATCAATCCAAGCTAAACTCAAGGGTAGCCACGCTGGTACAGATTTTTGAGGAGCACTCAAACCTGTGATTTCGGCAAGTTGGTCTAGTAGCTCTTTAAGAGTAAGGTTTTGGTTGCCTAAGATATAACGCTCTCCCGTTTTTCCTTTTTCCAAAGCTAATAGGTGTCCCCTCGCCACATCGCCCACATCGATAAAATTTAAACCCGTATTCAAATAGAAAGGCATTTGCCTTCGCAGAAATCGGAGAATGATATCCCCAGTGGGAGTTGGTTTTATATCCCAAGGACCAATTGGAGTGCTTGGATTGACTATCACGATATCTTGACCCTGTTTTACGGCTTGTTTTGCTTCCTGCTCAGCTAGATACTTAGACTTCTTATACTGACCAATTAGTTCCTCAAGAGGACTTTGATGAGTTTCATCCACTACCTTCCCTAGTTCACCTACCCCAATAGCAGCAACGGAACTTGTGTAAACAGTGCGTTCAACACCTGCTTGACGAGCAGCCGCCAACACATTGCGTGTTCCCAAAACGTTATTCTGGTATAGTACATCTTGGTCAGCTTGCCAAAGGGAATAGTGAGCCGCAACGTGAAAGAGTACCTGAGCGCCCTGTATTTTCTGGTATAAATCAGGATCGTTCAAGTCACCTTTGACAATCTCTACATCTAAATTCTGTAAATTGTTCAAGGAGCTGTTAGGACGAACTAAAGCCCGGACTGCATAGCCTTCTTGAAGCAGCAAGCGTGCCAAGTTAGCACCAACAAAACCAGTAGTACCAGTCACAAACGCTCGAATTGTCATTGGTCGTTTACCTTGCTATCAGGTTGTTAAATAAAATACCCAGGATAGAAAAAATATAAATCACTATAGAAAAATATTGGTGAAGAATGAAAGGTTTTCTTAGTTTTTTATGGGAAATGGCTTTTTGAAAGTTTTTAGAATAGTAGATAGAAATTTATAATAACGACTAGGAATTTTCTCATGCCCAAATGCCTTTTTAATAAAATAATTGTACCTGGCTTACTTTTTTCCTTGCTGGTCATGACAACCGCTTGCAGCAAGGATGAAAGTTATAGTGACTCGAACTCTTCAGAAGTTAATCAAACAACAGAAATTAGGAATGGTGAAGTTAGAATGAATTGTTCCTCCAGTTCACCAGATAATGAGGTGACTACAACAGCGACTGTTAATGGCAGAGAGTACAAGTGTGAAAATGGACGGGCGGTTAGGGTGAGATAACGCTTAGGTTACTTTAATTTGTGTGATAATTTGCCTGACAACAGCAAGAAAACGTTCCATGTCAGCATGGGCGATCGCTCCCATTGTCGAGACTCTAAAGATTGATTTGGCTAAAGTTCCTTGTCCAGCATAAATCACAAAGCCCTGCGCTTTCAGTTGGTCGTGGAACTCGTCATAGCTCAAATTATCTGGTAAGTTAAAGGCATTCAGGACAACAGATGAACTTGTTGCAGAAAGTAAGGGTTCAATTCCCATTGCGAGTAACCCGTTCCGCACTAAACTGACAAGTTGGCTGTAATAGCTATGTCTTGCACGCCAGCCCCCTTGTTCTTCCAGTTCTTGCAAAGCTTCTGCTAAAGCATAGAATGCTTGAACAGATTGGGTAAAAGGAGTACCGCCTTTGTCTTGCTGTTGACAATAAGTCCGCAAATCTAAATATAAGGTGCGTGGGATTGTGTCTGCACCTGCCAGCGCATCCCGCCGCACGATGACAAAAGATGTTCCAGGAATTCCATGCAGACACTTATTTGCTGTAGCCGCGCAAGCTGTGATTCCCCAAGATTCAAAATTCAGTTCTTCAGCACCAAAACTGCTAACCGCATCTACCAAAAGTTGGATATTTCGTTCCTGACAAATTGTACCTACTTGAGCCAAATTATTCAGACGCCCTGTTGTGGTTTCGTGATGAACAACGGCGAGGTGAGTGATGTCGTTGTTTTCATCTAGAAGTGTTACCAAATCCTTGATATTGATTTCGTCACCCCAAGGATGGTGCAGTGTCAGATATTCAATTCCGTGGATGGTAGCAATTTTGGAGAGTCTTTCACCATACACGCCGTTTTCAATCACCAGCAACTTGCCGTTTTTTGGAACTAGACTAGTAACCATAGCTTCCATTGCTGCTGTCCCAGAACCTGTCAGCAAAACTGCTGCCCAGCGTTCCCCCGGCAGATCGTAGACTTGAAGTAGTTTTTCGCGGATTTGGCTTTGAAGTTGGGAAAATTCCACTTCACGGTGACACAAATCGGGACGTAACAGAGCATTTCTGACGCGATCGCTAAGATTAACAGGACCAGGATTTAATAAAATTATCATGGAATTAGAAACGAGAATTAATATGAGTCATCAGGCGTTGTAAAACTGCTTCCGGTGATATATTAGGTCGGGGTAAGTTGTTGAGCGTTCCCGGACGGATTTTGAGGTGACCGAATTTGGGTTTATTGTTGATTTGTGCTGCAAATAGTGCATCTAAAAGCAAAGGGTCGTCTCCTTGTAATGTGATCCCATATCCGCACGCTTCGGCAATTTTAGCAAAAGAGATACCTGAAGATACAGTTGCTTGAGCGCCTGTAGAATCGTGACATTCATTGTCTAAGAGAATATGAATCAAATTAGAACCGCCATAAGTTCCGATGGTTGCAAAATTACCCATACGCATAAGTGCTGCACCATCCCCATCAATGACCACAACTTTTAAGTCTGGACGTGCTAAGGAGAGTCCAAGTCCCAGAGATGAAGCACAGCCCATTGAGCCTACCATATAGAGATGTGAGGAGCGATAAGCCTCTGGCTTGACGCTGCGCGTAACGCAACTGGCAAAGAGTTCGCGTCCTGTATATCCGGTGGTTGCAATTATTACTGTATTTTCAGAATCAGTAAGTTCCACAATTCGAGCCAGTGCTTCACTTCGGGAGATACGTTGCTCTTTGTCACCGATAAAAAAGTTTTTGGGAACAGCATTGTTATGGCTTTCCTCTTGGTTCCGCGATGGGATAGAAGCACGGACAAGCTTATGGGGTGCAACTGTTCCCTTCCGCATAATTAAGGCGTAAGGGCGGCGTTCTTGTTTCATATAAGCTTCAGCTCGTTGCAGGACACGTTCTATCTCTGCTGCTTCTTGAGGAAAATATTCCCAAGGAACAGTCATTGTTTCTAACAATTTATCTGTAATCTGCCCCATGAGTTCATGCTGTGGTTCATCTTGGAACTGTGGATCACCGCGCAGTGTACAGATAAGTAGCAGTGGAATGCGAAAGATATAAGCAAGGGAAGTCAATGGGTTAACTGCATTACCCAACCCAGAGTTTTGCATCATGACAACGGCTTTTTTGCCACCAATTGCTGCTCCCGCCGCCGTTGCTAAAGCGTCTCCTTCATTTGCTGAGGAGATATAAGTGAGTTTGACATCATTGATGACGTAGTTGATGAAAGGGGTGAGAAAGGAACAGGGTACACCAGCATACCACTGAAAGCCTAAATTGCGAGCAGCTTCTACAAATTCCTCGGCTTGGATCATGAGAATAAAATACCTTCAGTTTGAATTAATGTATATTTAATTTTGCATTAGTACTTATTGCTATATTAGAAATATTTTTAAGACAATACGTGCGGGGACTTGTCTATGCCTATGGAAGCTTACGCTATATTAGACGGTGGCGGGGTTAAGGGTGCTGCGCTGGTAGGATGTCTTCAGGCGGCAAAAGATCACGGCATTAAGTTTATAGGCTATGGCGGTACATCCGCTGGAAGTATTGTAGCCTTACTAGCTAGTGTCGGATATTCCCCAGAAGATATCAAAGAGATAATGATTGAGGAAATTAATTTTAATGATTTTTTGGATGGTACTGACAAAGACTTGGAACGTTTCAAAAAATTTCCTAAAGGATTTCTCACTTCTTTTTTTAAAAATCTCTTTTTATGGCAAAATAAAGATTTAATTGACAAGCTTAATGAAAAATTAGGACTATGCGATGCCATAACACTTACTAAATTTCTTTTAGAAAAAATCAAAGATAGCCCCAAAGTACAAAACAGTAATTCAGATTTAAGAAAAAAAATCGAAAAAGCAACAGATATTAATTTCCAAGATCTCAAAAAGTTAAAATGTGACCCTCTCAAAGTTGTTGCTTCCGATCTTATAAGCCAGAAAGCTGTAATATACCCACAAGATGAAGGAGAAGAGGCTTTAAATTATTCCGTTATTAAAGCAGTACGGGCGTCGATGTGTTTCCCGTTTGTTTTTACTCCAGTTAGACAAGAAAATGGCAGTGTCTTGGTAGATGGTGGGTTAAGTAGCAACTTGCCAATATTCCTCTTTCAGAAAGAGAGGTCTATTGATCACAAACCAGTAATAGCATTTGATTTGTGTGACGAGGAAGATAACATCGCTGCTCAGACTAACAAGACGAAAGAATATCAACTAGGTGAGTTGCTTGGAGATATGCTGGCAACAGTACTAGAGTCAAGCGATGACTTACTAAGGCAGGTGATAGATAATATTTATCATGTACGCATTCCTTTACGAAAAGATATAGATACACTTGACTTTTCAATTGATAAAGAGAAAAGAAAACAACTTTTTGATAAAGGACATAGTGTTACTTCGAGCTTCATAGTAACCAATTTATTTGTATGGAAACAAGCCAAAAATACCGTAGAACGACTGCAAGCCCTACATGCTCCTCCGCGTCTGGTTCAACCTATACTAAAAACAGTTGTGAGAGAACTGGAAGAAAGCCCTAGACTCAGTAATTGTCGTTCCTATATTATGTTGCCAACTGACGAAGGTAAATTCGCTGTTGTCTATCAGTACGGTATGGATGATGATCCAGATATTGATTGGGAAATAGAAATGAATAATGGAGGGGCTTGGTCGGAGATTTGGAATAATCGAAAACCTAATCTTCAAAATATTGAAGTTCTTAGAAAAAACATTTCTGAATATAACATTACCAAAGCTCAAGTCAACAAAATACCAAAGGATAAAAAGACTACAGTTGTTGTTCCCATATTTGACTGGAAAATAATTACGGAACTTACAGATAATCAATATGAAGAGTTTCAAAATTCTAATTTTCAAAATTTCCAAGATATTATTGACCAATATGCTCTGATTGGAATTCTGTGTATAGATACCAGCACTCCTACTCGGGATATACTTAATTCTCAAAGATTTGGAAATGTTTACCGCAGTATAATGGTAAAAGCTAGTATTCTATCAGGAATATTAAGATAGAGGATGAGATTATGATAGACCCAAGCGGAATTCAACCAAAGAATGACAAGTTGATAGTCAAAGAGGTAAAGCCTGGTGTATACACCATCGAAAATGCCTATGAAGGCGTTCACGAAGATTTTACCAACGTTCACGAAGAAACAAAACTTACTTACGATGATCACGAAGAAACAAAATCGGGAGTAGATTTACTGCACGAAGAAGTAAGCAGGAAACTAGTGCAGAAAGAAGCAGAAAGAATGGATTTACTGCAGGAAGAAGTAAGGAGGGAACTTGTACTGCAGCTAGTGGAAGAAGTAAGGAGGAAACTTAACTTAACAGTAACAGTGCAGCTAAACGAATCTAGCACTGTAAACGAATCTA
The DNA here is from genome assembly GCF_059505445.1 of Brasilonema angustatum. Lineage (NCBI taxonomy): Bacteria > Bacillati > Cyanobacteriota > Cyanophyceae > Nostocales > Scytonemataceae > Brasilonema > Brasilonema angustatum. The sequence goes on from NZ_JCACKO010000017.1 coordinate 9,155, forward strand.
GCACTGTTGTTGACACCGACGCAAATTTTCCGCTCACAATCACAGATCACCGAACACCAACAATATACACCACTACACCACCAGAAAATTATCCAAAACAAAATTATCCATGTCCAGCACAACAAGAAGTACCACTTAACACCACGGTATTCAAACAAAAAGTACCACAATACACCACACCTATTTTGAGTTGGGATGGGGCAGAAATAAAGGAAAAATTGTTTACGTGGCGTTGATAATAACACATATAAAGATAATGTTTAAGGAATGGAATAATAACACATAAGCACTACTGCCTTTTATAAGGATTTGTTCTCTGAAATACTTTCTACGAATTCATAGGCATTTGGTGCAATTTCAATACCTGGCACCGTCCTGAACAAATAACTTCATCGCTATTTTCCGGTCATAACAATTAGCAAGTACAAACTTTTCTGCAACCGCCTGAACTTCTGTCGTTAATAGCTCCCATTCTGCCCAAGGTAATTTCATCTGCCCTGGTGATGTCTTTTTCTTCTTCCCCTTCACCACCTTGGGTAACAACTTACTTCCCCAACGATAACTATTTTCGGGTTTCGGCTGTGGTTTATATTTCTTACAAAACCCCCGATATTTAGCCGCACATTCTTCTAGCGATTTCCCCAATGCTAAAAACGCCGGATGCCATTCAGTCAGCCCATCATCAGTTAGCCTATCGTGAGTTCCATAATTACTAAAATCATAGAAAAATCCTGACCGCATTCCCGATGCTTTAGGATTAGCATGAATGTATCGCAGCGTGTTTAATGCCCTTTTATAATCATTTTTATCAAAGCCACTGCTATGATATCTTTTCTCCCAAAAATGTCCTGTACGATTCGGGAGCATCCCACTTTTTTGCCTGTCATTGCGTTAGCGTAGCGTGCCCGGAGGGCATACGCAACGAAGTGGAGCGTGGCAATCCTATCAACTGGTGCTCAGTGAGAGATTGTGGGATTGCTTCGTCGTCCCTCCTCGCAATGACAAGTTATTTTATGATTACAAAATAAAAACTGGGATGCACCCAGCAAAAATCTGCGGAGGAGTCGTATACTTATTTTTTCAACTGAAAAGCGAGATCGAGGTCTTCCAAAGAGTTAACATCTAGCCAGTTACCGCGAATATAAAGAACCTTAATCGGTTTCCCCTGCTCAATTAAGTAATTACATAATTCTGGCATACCCAAGCTGTTAAAATCTGGTCTTGTTTGTAACTCACCCAGTGCTTGATCCAACCACTGTCTGCCTTGGCTGCGGAATTTTAGCATCCCAATCCACCGTCCACAGGATTGTCCCGATTCTGTTTGCGTTGCTTTGGAGATGTGCAAAAGGTTGACATCCTGTCCAAACAGGGAAAGATCGTCTGTGATTGAGCAATAAGCATAGTCAGGAGAACCGCTGACTGATTTGCTGTTCATCGTAGAATCAACCACAGCGACAATTTCTCCAGGACAATCTAATAAATCTCGCAAAATATAGCTTCTAAAAAGTAAATCGCCGTAAACTACCAGCATATCGTCGCTAAAGCTGGCTTGGGAACAGGCTAAAGATGCTAATTCTCCTGTGGTTTCATACTTTAAGTTACGGATAACTTTAGTCCCAGGAACATTGATGGTTTCTGCTTTATAACCCGCGACAACCGTAATATCGTTGATGGCAAGTTTTTTGAATTTGTCCACCAAATGCCTGAGCAGGGGTTTCCCTCCAAGAGGTAACATGACTTTGGGTTTATCTTGAGTCAACCCAGCAAATTCTTGTCCTCTGGTTGCAGCAAGAACGATCGCCTGAGTATGCTGGCGTCCATTGGTGAAGTAGCGTTTTTCCGCCTCTTGCAGTTCATCTGCTCCCTGTAGCCGGAAAATTTCTTTAACAGAAGCAATCTCGTCTTCAATGTTGATCAGGGTTTCGTTGGTGTGAACTTCGCGGGCGATCGCTTGCATACTAGCAACAGCGGCGCGAATCATGTGGTTTGCCCAGATAACCAAACTAATCCCGGCTTTACGAAAGACATCGGTTGGAGTGCTGTAATATTTTGTTGGAATAATAACCAACGCAGAGCGCCCCGCCCACTCTTTAGCAAACTCTAGCACTTGGTCAGGACGGGATAATTTGCTGTGAATCACAATTGCGTCTGCTCCGGCTGTGTGGTATAGTTCTGCTCGGCGCAATGCTTCCGATAAATCCCAACCAGCAATCAAAGCTTCGACACGAGCGATGATGCTGAAATCTGGATCTTGTTGACTGTCCTTGCCTGCCTTGATTTTGCCGCAGAATTCATCGATATCAGCCAGGGGTTGGCGATCACCATTAATAAAACTATTGGTCTTCGGGAAAAGCTTATCTTCAATACAGACTCCGGCAATACCTCGCTGCTCTAGCTTCCTAACGAGACGACGCATATTATTAAAGTTACCATAACCCGTATCCCCATCTAACAAGATAGGAATCTGGGTGATGTCGGACATGAACTCCAGCATTTCCACAATTTGAGTCCAACTGGCTTCATTGTTGTCTCGTACTCCATATTGAGCAGAAACAGCAAGTCCACTTGCCCAAATCCCTTTAAATCCAGCTTCTTCCACAATGCGGGCGCTGATACCATTGTGTGCTTCCATGATGAATTCGAGTTGAGGCGATTCGAGTAACCCCCGCAACTGAGCGCACTTGCTTGGTTTTGAACTGGTGACAACAGGTGGAGATATTTGGTACATCTATGCTTATAATTGAGGTAAAATCTCGTTTTGAGCGCGTTTTATATCTTCGGGAAAATCGATTTCTATCCAAGGTAAACCTGTGATGTCTTCGTACCCAAATGCTGAGGGGGTTTCCAATAGCAAATCCCGAATTGCTTCCTCATACGGTTCTTGATGCAGTCCGGCCGCGACATAGTATTCTGTACGAGAAGCAAGACGACGGGCGAGTGCACTATCAAAGCGAAAAAACCCCACAGATTCGCCAGCAAAATCATAAGAAAGATCCGCAGGGATTTGTTTACGAAACTCTACAAGAGTTGTGTCTTGCACACAAAGCTTGACTGGTTCCTCCCCTGGTTCAAAATCCCGATCCAGTAAGAAGCAGTTAGGGATATTTGTTTTCATGAGTCGCTCAATGATGCGGCGATCGCACAAAACATCTGCATCCATTAATAACAAGTCATCACCTGCAGCTAAGTGCTCCCTTAACGTCCAAAGGCTGATCACACTCCCTTTTGTGTAGTTAAGATTGTAAACAGTCTTGACCTTATTTTCGGCTCCCAATGCTTTGATTTCTTCCTCAATCATTTGAGCCTGGTAACCGACAGCAATAACCACTTCTGTTATCTGGTAATCACGCAGATACTCTAAATGGCGTTGCAGTAGAGATTTACCGTTAAATCTCAGCAAGCATTTGGGTTGAACTTGCCCTTGTTCCCCCAAGCGTCGTCCAACGCCAGCAGCTAATATGATTGCCTTCATCGTTAAGTTACCAACTGAGCTAAGACACTAAGAAATCCGGAAATTCTTGCGGATGTTCTGAATTTTATACCAGCAATCTCTTGCTGAATACAATATTTGTTAATTAATTCTTAATCAATTTATAAAGTCTCAGCTTGGCGGTAAAGACGACTGGTTGGACATCTGCACAAGTTGCCACCACATTATGAGTGCAACTACCGTTGCACCAACCGTGGCTCCCACGAGCAAAGGGAGCAGCAACCCAAACCAAGCAACAGGAGCAAAAAGGTAGTAGACATCGTCTGCATCGAATCCACCAAAACCAGAAATGGCTTTTTTTCCCGAACCATCACGCTGCTCAAGTTCCTCAGCAAGAACTGATATTGCTGCTACAGCCGCACCGGAGACTAGCCCCATCGGTATCGCCCACCAACCGAGTACACTACCGCGCAAACCGATGCCGATCGCAACGAAAAACAGCGAGCTGATTGCAACATCCGACCAGTAATCATACGTATGTCCCCAAGAACTCGTTTGACCGCTGATGCGGGCAAGTTCGCCATCGGCGCGATCGAGAAAGGCGGAGAGAACCCAGATGATTCCACCCCATATTTCTCCTGTGAAATTGCCCACCGCTAAACCAGCACATGCAGCCAAACCAGTGAGCAGTCGTAGCGTAGTGAGATGGTTTGGAGTCACTGCTGTATCAATCAGTGGTCGTATCAAAGGACGAGCCAGACGATGTGTCCAAGAGTTGCTGCTTGTATCACCGCCTCCGGTTTTATTGGGTTGTAATCCAGTTTCCATTTTTCCAGTAAGTGACAAAAGAATAGTTATAACAGAATAGACTGAAAACTCTTAGCATGGTGGCAACAGATGAAAGCCACGGATAGTCTTTACGATGCCTAGATGTAAAGTTTCTTTGAAAGCTTCAAAGCTTCTCACTTCTGGAAACAGCTTTTGATACAACTGACAGTACTCATCTACAAATTTTACTGTAGGTGTAGGCGAGCGAGGTTCAACCATACTCTCTGCTTCGGTTTTCACGATACGCATACAGGCGTCTGCCCTGAATCCTTACAGACACGCTGCGCGTATGCCTACGGCACGCCTTACGGCTAACGCATGATTGCGTGCGCTTTGCGCTTACGGTTAATAGTTACGGCGAATTAGTTAACAATCACTTTTCTCTATCGTTTCAAAAAAAAAGACTGTTTGCTCTTATCGTTTGGTCAGCGTACATTGAAAAACATCAGGTGAAACACAAACGAAATGACGCAAAGAGGTGCAATATGAATCCTACCAAAAAAACATTATCAAACAGTGTTGATCCAAAAGTTATTCAAAATTCTTCTCAGGTAAAGAAACAGCATTTAGCAGTCGAAAACATATCTACTAAAGAATTAACTTACGGGCAGCGCCTTGCCGATAAATTAGCAGCACAAGTAGGTTCTTGGGGATTTCTCATCGGTCAAAGCGCAATTTTGGCGGGCTGGGTAGGTCTAAATGCTATGCCTGGTATTCCTCACTGGGATAACTCCCCATTCATGATGCTCAACTTAGTGTTTTCATTTGCTTCAGCTTACACAGCCCCTATTGTCTTGATGAGTCAGAACCGCCAGTCTGATACAGACCGCAGAAATGCCGATATTGACCACCAAGTGAATCTCAAAGCTGGACAAAACATTGAACTACTTCATGAAAAATTGGATGAATTACACACTCAACGGCTAAACGAACTGACTCAAATTATCAAAGAGCAGCAGCAATCTCTCAATGAGCTAAAAGTAACTTTAGTTCCGCAATCCAAAGAGGTTAAATTACATATATTACCAGGACGCCATGCCCAAATCAATAGCAAATTCTCCAAGCAAGCTTCCAGTTATAAACTTATAAGTGTTAACAAGCAAATTGATAACAATAACAAAACTGATGAGAATTGATTCGTCGATAAGAGTGAGGGAAAAATGCTTTTTTACTCCTCGACAGCAGGAGAGTCTGAATATAACTTGCCCAAATGCATAACATTCTTAGACTCTAGACTCTTTTGACTCTTATCAAAATTATCCTTAAAGCATTTTGAGAAAAAAGAATACTTGCTTTGATAAAGCAATTTCACCGACGGAAATGATACATGAAAGCACTTCATCCTAAGCGAGTACAGCCTATCAGTTGAATTGGAGATGCTACACCTCCATGCTTCACTAAGTAGCAGTTTCCCAAGCATTTGCAGATATAGCCCGACGCTAGCCTCAGACAGCAACATTATGAAGATTGAGCAGAGATAAAAGTGAACGAACTTATCACTGCAATACGCCTAGCGTCAGACAGCAATAGTATGAAGATTGAAGAGAGATAGAAATGAACGAACTTATCACTGCAATTCCCACGGGCATCACAGCTTTTATAGCCACAAACTTAGATGATTTGGTCATTCTCACGCTGTTGTTCTCTCAGGTGAATGCAACTTTCCGTCGTCGGCACATTGTGATTGGTCAGTACCTGGGCTTTTGTACTCTGGTTGTTGCCAGCTTAGTTGGTTTTCTAGGAGGCTTGGTCTTGCCATCCCATTGGATTGGGCTTCTGGGTTTAGTACCCATCACCATTGGACTAAATTGTCTGCTAAATCCAGAAAGCGATGCATCTGCTGAGACCGAAACCGAAACCGAATTTTCTCATTCTTCTGCCTTCGCTAGTTTTGTGTCTCCCCAAGCTTATAGTGTGGCGGCTATTACTATCGCCAATGGGAGTGACAATGTAGGGATCTATATGCCATTGTTTGCTAACAGTACTTTTTCTGAGTTGCTGGTGATAGTTGCAGTCTTCTTGTTACTAGTTGGGGTTTGGTGCTACCTGACATACAAACTTACCTGCCAAAGAGCACTCGCCAATCTGCTAAAGTGCTATGGCAATAATCTTGTTCCTTTTGTATTGATAGGCTTAGGCGTCTTTATTATCTTAGACAGTGCCGCGCTAACTCCAATTATTTTGGCAGCTATTTGCCTATGTTTAATGGGACTTATCAAAACAATTCAAATTTCCAAATTCAAAACTCAAAGTTTGTCATCGTAAAAAATATGAAACTTTTCCAAATCTCTTTAGTAGTCTTAGTACTTGTGATTAATTTAATAATTGCTTTCCCCTCCTGGGCAACAACTCTTCCTTCCTTAGTTAGTAATTCTGATTATTTTGAAGTTGGGCAAAAAGTCGTTTGGCTTTATAAGGCTCGTTCAGACTCTGCTAATGTCCACAAAATTCCTGCTGAAGTAGTCAAGTTAGGCGACAAGCAAGTACAAATTAAGGTACGCAAAAAAAACAACGGATTTATCAATCGTTGGGTAAATCGAAACAAGCTTAAAAATGTCTCCAGTCTTGAAGAAGTGAACAGTGATAACTGATAACTGATTGAAGTAAGTATCAATCAAGCGAACTATAAAACTGTTCACCCTTATAAAGCTTTCAAAGTCTCCTCAAAATCCACCATAGCATCTTCTAGTGTCAGTGACATGAACTATATATTTTCAAACTTTAAATATTGGCTCAGAAATTCATCAATTAGATTTATTGAATCAACAACTAAGAGTATTTGTTTTTATTGATTAACTTGGTTAAAGTAAAGTTATCATAAATCCAGTAAAATGTACACTTACATCCAGTTTCTCCAGGCTAATAAACCAATAGAAGTCACTCAGAAAGATGTAGAAAATCATTAACCTTACAATAATTATGGCTAAATACTCTCTTACTGAAGTATTAAACAGCTTCCAACTTCCTCATCACATTTTTTGTTAGAACAAATACTAATCTCAAACAAAGGAGAAAATATGCAGTTTCTCAAAATTGTTCTTGTCGCGCTCGTGTTTATCGTGAACTTGGTGATTGCTCAGCCCTCTTGGGCAGGCAAGGATTTCACCAAGGGGGCTGACTATGCTGAAGTCACTCAGGCGCTCAATCAACTTCTAAGTGTGAAAAATGCCCCGGAGCAAGCTGGCTATACGCCTGAGCAATTTCAGCAGCGGTTGGCACAATTGCAGTTTCAGAAGAATGTCATAGAAACAGCCAGAAAACGGGCACAGTGCCGCAATGAAACTGGAAAGACGTTAGCTGTTTATGCCAATAAACCGAAAAAATCTCCAACTCAACTCTACTATTTAGGGGCAGGGAAAATCACGGATGATGATTGGGATTGCGATGGCATCTACTTGCCGGCTCTTACTCAGGTCGTTCTGAGTCCAAATGCTCAACCACAAGAGCTGAGTGAACCAATCGCTGTTAAGTTTGTCGATGGTACACAGTCTATTGCTAGAGCTAATCCAGCAACTGGTGTTATTGAATTGAATGTTGAACCTGCCAAAGTATACAAGGCGGGTGAAATCAACTGGCTAATCCCTACTTTGTCTCAAGCAGATATTGATACGCAAACTCCCACTCCACAACTGATTGACTAATCCTCCCTAGTTGACGCTCCCCAGCAGGGCATTGCCTGAGCGTGGGGATTCTTGTTTCAATGAGCAGCCTTGTTCAAACTTGTTGCCCCTTCATTTTTACCTGACTTTTCACGGCATGTGCATAAGTTGATTTGTTTGCACCTAAGTATAGGCAGGTAAGCACGCCACCCCGCCGAACAGGCGGGCTTTTTTTTATTCCTCTATAGTGAGGTATAGGAGTTGCCAGGTAGATTAGGACATCAACTAATGAGAAAACACAGAAACCACGGGACTTTCACACGCCTGCTCCCTGCTATAACAGTAGTTCCACGTAAGTAATATATCCCTAGCTCAAGAAAATACGTCAAAGTTATTGGACGACAAGGCAAGCCATATCATTTTTTTCTTGCAAGGTTGCTTTATACCTTGAACACGTATTTTTGATCAGGCGATCGCTCAATATCCGGTGGGTAACTTTTGCGCTTATCAGCATAGTACTGGAGGCGATGATCTCCCTCAGAAGCACGATTGTAAGTCAGATAAAGCACTCGACGGGCATCTGTTGTCAAGTTTGGACGGGAACGATGAGGTGCGTAGGAGTCGAAGAACACAGCATCACCTGGTTTCGCGGGTATAGGAATGAATTCCATGTCTTGAATGTTTTCTTCTGTGAGCGGTTTCCAAAGTTCTCCAATCAAACCGCGTTGATGATGACCACCAGCTAACTCCAGACAGCCATTTTCTACCGTAGACTCATCAATGCTAATCAGAACTGTGATAAATAGACTAGCATAATCATTCCATCCAGCCTGGGCATCCTGATGGGGCGTAAAGCCATTTCCACCCGGCATTTTGAAATTAATTTTTTCTTTAAATAGAACTGCTGGTTCGCCAAAGAGTTCTGATACTCGCTGTAGCATTTCTTCTCCATTTATCAGCTCATCAAAACCCTGATGGTAGGGACAGAAATTCTCGATGCGCGACAGCACCCGCTTCCCTGATTCAAGCAAGCTGTCCTCAAAATACATCATGTATTTCCCTGGAATTTCTGGCAACGACTGAACCTCATCTACCCAGGCTTTGATCTGTTCTATTTTTCCTCCATACATATCTCTAACAACTAAAAATCCCTGTTGCTTGAAGGTTTCTAGTTCGGCTTGAGAAAAGAATTTCAACATCTGTGGTCAATATCTGGTTATTGCACTTTGTGAGCGTCCGACTGACAAAGAAGCCGTCAGCAAAATATAAAAGAAACACCTTTTTCCCTTACACCCTTACACCCCCATACACGCCAGATACCTACGGAGGGAGACCCTCCTGCAGTACTGGCTCCCCTACACCCCTTTGTTGGTCAATTTCTCGTTATTGCGCTTTGTGAGTGTAGGAGTGAGCGGTACTGCCAAAAGAACCATACTGCAAAGATTGGCGCACCGATAGTGGCTGTAATCAGCAACGGTACTAATCCATTGAGCAAAGTCACAATTGGAAACAAATACAGTATGTCTTCCATATCGAAACCAGCGAAATTAGGTTGATGGGTTGCATCTGTACCGATTTGCTGTTCCATCTGGGTTCGCAAGTGGAAAATGTAAGCAACACAAACGCCAGAGACTGTACCCATGAGTAAAGCCCAAGAACCAAGTTTGCTATTCATCAGACCATAGCCAATACCCACAAACAATACAATGTGGACGATCGCGTCACTGGCAAGATCGTACTGGTGTCCCCATTTGCTACTTTTTGTGCTCAGCCGAGCCAATTCACCATCCGTGTGATCCAAAAAGTTAGATAACACGAACAACCAAGCCCCAATATTAACCCACTCAAGGCTACCAACTGCAAACGCTGCTGTTGCCAAAAGCCCAGTTACCAGCCTAACTGTCGTCAGATGATTGGGATGTATCCAACTGTTTTTCAAAGGTTTCACTAACCAGTAAGCAAGTTGAGCATCCCAAGATTTGTTGGTCATAGGTATGGTCAGGTGTGAACGGTCTTGCGTATTTTTTGGGAATAGAAAGAAGCTGATTCTTCCTTCTTGGCGCATTCGGTCGTAAACTTAATTAGATGGTGCCCGACCAATCCAACGTGAATCAGTTGCTCGATTTTACCAGCTTTCAATGCTGGTAGTGCCATGTTCCAAAAAGTTTTGCGATAGTTACCGAATAGACCTACTCGCAGCAGGAGATTGCTCATAATTGTTAAACCTTTCTTAATATTTGCCCAAGAAGTACGAGCAGGGCTATTAGGAACGTCTATCCGGTTAGAGTAGGTATGCTCCATATTGTAGGCATACCGCTGATAAAGAAATTCCGGCTCATATGCGGTTGTCACACAGCGACGCCACATCTCAACAACCTGTTCATAAGGCATGAGAAATTCGATATTCGACTCGCGACCTTCATCAAACACAAGTCGTCCTGCTTTTTCTAACCTACTCCACAATGCAGTTTTCGGTAATGCATGAAGTAGGTTTATTGTCAACATAGGAATTTGAGACAGATTAATAAATTCCAGAATTTTGTCTGCGGTTTCTGGTGTATCTGTATCAAACCCGATGATGATTCCTGAGACAACTTCCATCCCATAACTATTGAGAACTTTCACTGCCTCAAGAATCGGCATACTCAGGTTGTGAGTTTTGGAAATAGCTTGGAGGGCTTCCGTTTCTGGCGTTTCAATACCGCAGAAAACTGTACAAAAATACGCTTCGCGCATCATTTCCAAAAGTTTGGGACTCTGCGCTAAATTCAATGTGGCTTCGCAGGCAAATTGAATCGGATAGCCATTGCGCTTTTGCCAGTCAATCAGGTGAGGAAGCAACTGCATGAGGGCACGGCGATTACCCACAAAGTTATCATCGACAAAATACACTGCCCCTGGGTTTCCGTATTGCAGCATCGCATCTAGTTCAGCGAGAACTTGCTCTGGAGTTTTCAGACGGGGGTTGTTTCCATATAATGCAGGGATGTCACAAAACTCGCAGTGATAAGGGCAACCACTGGAGAATTGAATATTGGCAAGGAAATATTGATCGAAATTCAGCAGGTGATAAGCCGGAATCGGAAATTCATTTAGGGGTAAGCGTTCTTTGGTTTCAAAGCGAATTTGCTTTTGGGGGCGATTGCTGTGCAAATCCAAATACTCAATCATTTGGTCAGTTGCATCTCCCAATTCACCCAGCTGTAAAATATCAAACTCTGGGTAATATTCAGGACAACCAGACACCGAAGGACCACCCACAACAGTGATTTTACCTTCTCGGTGGGCAAGTTCATTAATTTGATTCATCTGTGGTCGCTGGATATGCATCCCACTCACAATCACCACATCAGCCCAGACAAAGTCAGCCCTGATTGCCGATCGCACATTTTCATCAATAAAGCGGACTTCCCACTCTTTTGGTAAATAAGATGCGACAACCAAAATCCCTTGTGGTGGCATAAAAGCCCGAACATTTCCTCTCAAGGGGTATGCATGATGAAAGGTTCCAAACGAGCGGCTGTACTTGGGAAAGATGCATAAGATGCGTTTATGATGGCGCGGAATGTAGGGAGTGTTCCGAGTCGTCTTTTGAGAAAGGGGTTTTTCTCGTGACATTACCTCACCATTCATACTGCATGCACTCCACAAATCTCAATCGCTAACTTGACAAGACTTTTGCAAAATCGTCTGTTATTTCCACTAGCTTACCGTCTTTTGTCTGCTTTAGTCGTCGCCCGCGCCATTCAATTGTGCTGCCGAATAAGCCACAACACCAGATGACAAAGGCTATAACGTCGCGTAGAGGAACAATCCAGAAAAAGTTTCGCACACAAGAGTCTTGAAGGTAGCTAACGCCAACAACCCAGCCCATGACTAATCGCATCACCCAAGTGGTAGCTAACACAGCACAACCGATTGTTGATCCACCTGTAGCCATCAGCAGTAGTAAGCTTGTGACAGTACCATAAGTAAAAATCAGTCCCAGATAACCCCAAGGGCGAGAAACTCGTATACAACGTGCCCAGCGAATTTGACGCTGGATAGAATCTGTTATAGTGCTAGATCCCAATACATGGTCAACCACATAATCGGAAAGTACAACCTTGTAGCCTGCTTGTGCGCTTAAGTAGCCAAGTTGAAAATCGTCTGCCAGATAATCGGCGATCGCCCGAAATCCCCCAATTTCATCTAGCACTTGTTTGCGGATGACAATTGTTGAACCAAAGGCAAACTTGATACCTTCTAGGGAATTGCTGACTAAGACACCAGGATGGAAATCAGTAGCAGTTCCAATAGCTTCTAAAATGGTTACCCATCCTTTGGCTACAGAACGGTATAAACAAGTGACAACACCAACACTCTTGTCTTGTAGTGGCTGGATGACTCTTTGGAGATAGTCTATCCCAACTCGGATATCGCTATCAGCAATAATCAAGATTTCATGTTTAGCTTTGGTGACGGCGTTAGCCAAATTACTTACCTTGGGGTTAGTTCCAATGGTGTCTTCGCAGACGACTAACTGAATATCTAATTCTGGAAAGTCGTGAATGATTTGCTTGACAACTGCTATCCCACAGTCTAGTGGATCGCGAACACTAAAGATAACTTGATAGTTGTCGTACTTCTGTTGGCAAAAAGAAACCAAGTTGTTGTATGTTTCGTCGTCCATACCACAAATGGGCTTGAGGATAGTAACGCTTGGGTGGAAATTAGCTTGCGCGGGTTGGGGATCAAGGAAAAAAGCGAACGCTGCATAAATTCCATAGCAGTAGAATAAGACAGCCGATATACACAGGATTAATAGTAAAAAATCAATGAAATTCAGATTAGCAGAAGTTAGTAACACAGTAGAAGTATGCATTGACTGTCTGAGTGCGCGACCAATATGCGCATTTTCGTATAGGACTTGGATTTAGTTTATGACCTTAAAATGTAAAATATATGACTTTATTATGACAAAATTACGACTTTTGGGTGATGAAATAAAATTTTTTGTATATAAAATATCTTTGTTTTTAGGAGCGCAAACTGAATTGGTTTGTCATCTACCGTCATGAATTTGATTTACTTTGTGTTGCGTTCTTCTTGGGGAATGGTGGCGATCGCAATTGTCACCGGGTTTATCAGCGGCGGTAGCAGTGCTGGTTTGATAGCCTTGATCAGCACAGCAGCAAGTCGCACCGCCAGTCAGCCCCTGACAACTATCGCTTGGGGTTTTGCGGGGCTTGCTTTAGTGACACTTGTGACTAGTATCGTTTCACAGGTGATGCTGATTCGCCTGTCTCAAAGTGCTGTCTTGCAATTAAGAATGCGCTTGAGTCGCCAAGTTCTGTCCACACAGTTAAGTCATTTAGAACAGCTTGGGAACTCACGAGTCTTGGCGACTCTGACAGAAGATGTCCAAGCAGTTGCTGATGCTGTGTATCAGATACCGTTTCTGTGTATTAATTTAGCAATCGTCTTGGGTTGCGTGACGTATATAACTTGGCTATCGTGGTTAGTTCTTTTGATGGTTTGTGGTCTTTCGGTAGTGGCGATCGCCAGTTGTCAATGGCTATTAAACAGAGGAGAGAAATTGCTCGCCCTAGCGCGTGAAGATGAAGACCAATTATTTAAGCATTTGGGTGTCATCAGCCAAGGTGTCAAGGAACTCAAGCTGCATTACAAGCGACGTCAAGTCTTTCTAGAAAAACAACTGCAAGCAACCGCTACCAAGTTCCGTCATCACAACGTTCACGGCTTGACCCTTTTCGCGACAACTTCCAGTTGGGGTCAACTCGTATTCTTTTTTGCACTCGGTTTTGTACTGTTCGCCCTGCCTCATTTCCTCACCATCAACCCCCAAACTCTTTCTGGCTACATCTTGACCTTCACATACTTGATGTTGCCAATGGACAATATTATCAGTAAACTGCCTGTGTTAAGCAAAGCCAGCATTGCTTTGCAAAAAATAGAATCGCTGGGGTTATCTCTGGCAAGTCGGGCTGAAATATCAACAGTTCCATCTGCCATAAACACCACTTGGCAGCGCTTACAACTTGTAGGTGTGACTCATACTTACCATACAGATATACAAGATAGTAACTTTAGTTTTGGCCCAGTGGATTTAACATTTTCTCCGCAAGAACTAGTGTTTATTGTTGGGGGAAATGGTAGCGGTAAATCAACTCTAGCCAAACTCATTACAGGACTCTACATTCCCGAAGCTGGAGAAATTTTGTTTGATGGAGAATTAATTACCGAACAAAATCGAGAGTGGTATCGTCAACACTTTTCTGTGGTTTTCTCTGACTTCTATTTATTTGAAGAACTTTTGGGATTAGATAATATTGACTTAGATACTCAAGCTCAAGAATACCTGAAGCTACTTCAACTTGACCACAAAGTCAAAATTGAAAACGGCAAACTTTCTACTACTAATCTATCACAAGGACAACGTAAACGATTAGCTTTGCTGACAGCATATTTAGAAGATAGACCGATTTATCTATTTGATGAATGGGCTGCTGACCAAGATCCAGTGTTTAAAGAAATTTTCTACACTCAACTTTTACCAAAACTGAGATATCAAGGCAAAACTGTACTGGCGATTACCCACGATGACCGCTATTTTCATGTAGCCGACCGGATTATCAAACTGGATTATGGGAAAGTAGAGTTTGATCAAATGGAGAATTGAATATTATTAACTCATCCCCCGCCTTATATCCCGACGCTAAACGGAGTACCGTTATAGCGCGGGGCTTACGGCGAAGAAGCTAAAAATAAGCTGTGACGCTGCACTAGTGCTTGACCAAAGAAACTTTGCTGGGTGAAAAATTTTGGAATGCTTACTCTTAAAGAGTTTTACAAAAAATATACCTAGCAAAGTTAGCTTGGTGGACTACTAGTCTGTTAAGCGTGAACGTCGAAGCGATCAAGCATCATCACTTTGTTCCAGACCGCGGCGAAGTCCTTGACCATACGCTCGTGACCGTCATCAGCGCCATAGACTTCAGTAATTTGACGAAGCTCCGCGTTCGAGCCGAAGATGAGATCGCAACGTGTTGCGGTGAACTTCGTTTCGCCCGTTTTGCGATCGCAGATGTTAAAAAGCATCTCGCGATTGTCTATCGGCTTCCACTCATAGTCCATACTGGTCAGGACACGGAAAAAGTCATTGGTCAAAACACCGGGTCGATCAGTGAAGCTACCGTGCTTTGAATAGTCCCAATTCTGATCGAGGGCGCGAAGTCCGCCGACCAGAACCGTCCACTCAGGCGCAGTCAGCGTCAGGAGCTGTGCCCGATCGAGGAAGAGCCGCTCCGGTTTCACTTTATAGCCGACCGCCTCATTGTGATAATTTCTGAAACCGTCCGAAACTGGCTTCAGCCATTCAAACATTTCAACATCTGTCAGTTCCTGAGTCGTATCCATCCGACCCGGAGTAAACGGGACGGTAACAGAAACCCCAGCGTCTTGCGCGGCCTTCTCGACCGCAGCACAGCCACCGAGGACGATCAGATCCGCGAGCGAGATTTTTTTGCTGCCCGACTGAGCACCGTTAAAGTCCGCCTGAATTCGCTCAAGGGTCGATAGGACCTCGCCGAGCTCCTGCGGGCGGTTAATTTCCCAGTTTTTCTGGGGATTGAGGCGAACGCGCGCCCCGTTTGCGCCGCCGCGCTTGTCGGAATGGCGGTGGATCGATGCTGATGCCCAAGCGGCTGACACAAGCGCCGAAACAGAGATCCCACTCGCTAAAATCTTATCCTTGAGAGAATTGATATCGGCGACATCAACCACCTCGTGATCCAGTGCCGGAATTGGATCTTGCCAGATCAGATCTTCCTCTGGGATTTCCGGACCAATATAGCGCGTTTTCGGCCCCATGTCTCGATGGATCAGCTTATACCAGGCGCGCGCGAACGCATCGCTGAAGTAATCGAAGTCATCCAAGAAGTGCTGACAGATCTCGTGATAGATCGGATCGACCTTCAACGCAATGTCCGAAGTCATCATCATCAACGGGTGCTCGACGCCCGGTTGATGGGCATCCGGTGTCTTTGGCGCATCAGGATTGCTCGGCTTCCACTGAATGGCATCTGTTGGACTCTTTGTCTGTTCCCAGTCGTACTTAAAAAGATTGGTGAGGTAACTGTTGTCCCACTGGGTTGGGTTTGGAGTCCATGATCCTTCGATCCCGTTTGTCATCGTATATTGGGCAAACCCAGTGCCTTCAGGGTTCTGCCACCCCAAGCCCATAGCCTGAATCGGCGCAGCTTCCGGCGCTGGACCGATCTTGTCCGGCGAGACCATGCCGTGACTTTTGCCAAAGGCATGACCACCTGCAATGAGCGCGACAGTTTCTTCGTCATTCATGCCCATACGCGCAAACGTCTCGCGAATGTCTCGCGCTGAGCCATGGGGGTCGCCTTCGGCGTTGGGACCTTCTGGATTGACGTAAATTAGCGCCTGGTGCGAAGCTGCTAGCGGGTTCTCAAGGTCGTAGTATTCCTCGTTCGGCTTCCCAACCCACCGAATCGTGCGAGTGACCATCTCGTCAGGATGACCAGGGTATTCCTTGATATCGTCAACCGGATCGCCGTTCCAGAACTCCGGCCCCCAGTATGTCGCGCGATCTGCCTCCCAGGCATCAATGCGACCGCCACCAAAACCGAAGGTCTTAAACCCCATGATTTCGAGTGCGCAGTTGCCAGTCAGAGTCATCAGATCGGCCCAGCTTAGTGCCGCGCCATATTTCTGCTTGATTGGCCAGAGCAGCCGTCGTGATTTATCTGTGTTCCCATTGTCCCACCACGAATTGATGGGTGCGAAGCGTTGCATGCCCTGAGACGCTCCGCCACGACCATCTGCGATCCGGTAGGTGCCTGCGGCGTGCCACGCCATGCGAATCATCTGAGGCCCATAATTACCATAGTCGGCTGGCCACCAGTCTTTTGAATCCGTCAGCAGCGCTTTGATATCGCTCTTCAACTGTTCAAAATCAATCTTCTCGAAAGCGCCCTTGTAATCAAAATCTCGCAGCGGGTTTGCCTGGGGCAAATTTTGGTGAAGTAGCTCGACCTGAAGTCGGTTCGGCCACCAATCATCAGTTTGCGGCTTGGAACCGAGCGCGCCGCCAATCCGGGTTCCACGGAAGGGACATTGTGCAGGAGTGGTAGGAGGGTTGTTATTCATAAAGTCCAGTCCCTTCTAGAGGTCTATTTTTGTCCAGAGGTCTATTTGCCTAGCTTGCTTACTTTTTTTACTGCTTCGCTCAACATCTAGGTTATCATCATTTTATCCCTTACACCCCCACATCCTTACCTGACAAGTGTAGGTTTTTTACACTTAGATCTGGAATGGGGTGAAACCGGGTAGACACGGGGGGAAAGAGGACAAGGAAAAAACATAATTTCTATGTATATATACTGTTTTTTCATCATCTGGGCGTAAAAAAACTTCCTTGTCTACTTTCCTTGCTTGTCCTCCAAGTCTTGCCAACACCCAAAAGTAAAAAACCTACACCTGTGAGCACAACCTTACAACGCCCGAAGGGCACTGGCTCCCCTTACACCCCTATCCCCCAACACCCCTCATCTCATTTCTTCGCCTGTATCACCTGCAAACTCCCACCTGCATACAACTTCGGTTCACTAACTTCAAACCCAATCTCTGTTAATAACGCAGGTAAATCAGTTTTCAACAATTGCCAAGCCGTGTGTGTTTCAAACAACAACAAAAATACCCACACTCCAGGCAGAAATAAGGGATTGGTAGGATTGTGAAAATCCACGAGTGTAAACACGCCTCCTGGCTTCAAGACTCTGTTTACTTCTTGGAGAATCTGCCGCAGTTGTTGTTGCTCCATTTCATGCAGTGCTACGCTTGTATGCACCACATCAAACTCATTATCTGCAAATGGCATATCTTCCGCGAAAGCTTCCACATATTTAGCTTGGGGAACATTTTGCTGTGCCCGTTTTAGGGATAATGGGGAAGCATCTAAACCTGTTACATTTTGTGACAATTTCACTAAAAACTGTGTGACTTGACCACTACCACAACATAAATCTAGAACTTTCGTATCTTTTGAAATTGTTAATCCTTGCAAAGCTAATTGCCTCAAACGCCCCTCACCGCCTACACTCAGAGCCGCTAAACCAGATATGCCATCGTAGAGCCATTGGTAGCGGTAACTCCAATCCCTCAAAATTGTAGCCACAACCTTTCCCCTTATTGTTAACTTGGATATTTATTCAGGATATATTGTTAACATTAGTAAAAAAGATGAAAAGATTGGGGGATTTTAATAGCTATGGGTCGCGTAGGCGTGTTATTACTCAATCTCGGTGGTCCTGACAAATTAGAAGATGTTAGGCCATTTCTCTATAACCTATTTTCTGATCCCGAAATTATTCGCCTACCGTTTACCTGGTTGCAGAAACCCCTAGCTTGGTGGATTTCCTCAAGGCGTGTTCAAAAATCTCAAGAGAATTACAAGCAAATTGGCGGCGGTTCACCGTTACGACGGATAACCGAAGCTCAAGGAGAAGCCTTGAGAGAACAGTTGGGTGGCTTGGGACAGGACGCTAGTGTTTACGTGGGTATGCGTTACTGGCATCCTTACACCGAAGAGGCGATCGCCAAAATTACCCAAGATAACATTGATCGCCTTGTCATCTTACCCTTGTATCCGCAATTCTCTATCAGTACTAGTGGTTCAAGCTTCCGGCTTTTAGACAAAATTTGGCAAGAAAACCCAAAACTTCAGCTGATTGATTACACCGTCATTCCTTCTTGGTACAAATCTACAGGCTACCTGCAAGCAATGGCGCAGCTGATCGATCAGGAAATAGAACAGTGTCCCAATCCTGATGAAGCTCAAATTTTCTTCAGCGCCCACGGCGTTCCAAAAAGTTACGTTGACGAAGCAGGCGATCCTTACCAGCAAGAAATTGAGGAATGCACTCATCTGATTATGCAAACCCTCAATCGACCAAACTCTCATGTCTTAGCTTACCAAAGCCGCGTTGGTCCGGTGGAATGGCTGCAACCCTATACAGAAGAAGCAATCCCGGAACTAGGGGAAAAAGGTGTCAAAGATTTGGTTGTCGTACCCATCAGTTTTGTCTCAGAACACATCGAGACATTACAAGAGATTGATATTGAGTATCGCGAACTTGCAGAAGAATCCGGAATTCACAACTTCCGTCGCGTACCTGCACTCAACACACATCCGGTGTTTATCAAAGCACTAGCTGATTTGGTGATTGATGCATTAAAAGCCCCCAGTCTGAAGTTCTCCCAAGCCAGCCAATGGAAGAAGAAGGTGAGAATTTACCCGCCAGAAGGTTGGGAGTGGGGTATGACAAGTAGTGCAGAAGTTTGGAATGGTCGTATTGCCATGTTAGGCTTCATAGCATTAATTATCGAACTCGTTACAGGTCGCGGTCTACTGCACATGGTTGGGCTATTGTAGTCAAGTCGCTGTGCAATTTTTCGTGATTCGTCATTAACTTAGTTAGTAGCTAATGAAATATAAGATAAGACCTCACTTTCAATCCCTCTCCTTGATAAGGAGAGGGAAGCAGGAGGCAGGGTGAGGTTTTATATTAAATTTGACCCACTTACCTGACGAATCACGAATTCTTTAACCTTATGTGGTGGAAACACAACTATATTACTTTTATCTTGCTTTTATTAGTCACTAGCCTGACGACACTTTATTTATGGTTTCCTGTCGATGATTCTAATTGCAACATCAAAGCAGTTTTGAGACCAAGATTCGGAAAATACGATGTGTATGCTACCAAAGTCGTTGTTCAGCCGTGGCTTGGTGAACATCATGTTTATGGAATCTTTGAAGTACCAGATAAATACAAGGAAGCCCCATTTTTTGTTTTAACTGTAAAAGGTGCTGGCAGCAACTGTGAAAAGCCATTTGGCACGTTACAAGAAGTTGATGGCATTTTTGCTGAACCAGGTACGCATTTGATCCGGGACTACATTAGAACTCGAACGGCTTTCAGGTTAATTCTTCAGGGTATGTACAATGAATTAAAAGATCCACAAAGCTGGAAATTGACTTATCCACGTAATATTACTCCTAATAAAACCTCAGAATTTTGAAAGACTGCGCGGATGGGTAGCTGTTTGAAAAGCCAATAGGAAATTTGCGGCTCAAAAGCTTATCAGTTCTGAGTTTGGGAGTTTTTTGATAAAATTTGATCCGCGCGATCGCTAGAATCTTTACCAGGAGTAAGTTTGAGGCTGTTTTGAAATTGGCACTACTTGACGTCGGATCGCTGAAATGCTACTTTTGTTATACATCCGCGCAACCGCACCTCGAAAACTAAATAGGTCATGGGTTTTATATGACCGCAGTTGAAATTCTCTATTCCCCGTTAAGGGGATTGAAACTTCATCTTCTCTCCTTTTTCGGTCGTAGTAATCTGGTTGAAATTCTCTATTCCCCGTTAAGGGGATTGAAACATGTTTCCAGAAGTCGCTTCAACAAAAAAAGCACGTTGAAATTCTCTATTCCCCGTTAAGGGGATTGAAACCCAACGGCTCGAACCCCTAACCCTGCCGCCATTCGTTGAAATTCTCTATTCCCCGTTAAGGGGATTGAAACCAAAAACATAGCATCTAACTTGGGTGACACTTCAGTTGAAATTCTCTATTCCCCGTTAAGGGGATTGAAACGCTGCTGTACGAAACTCTGGAAGAAGAACTCATTAGGTTGAAATTCTCTATTCCCCGTTAAGGGGATTGAAACAAGAATCTTCGAGTCTGAAGCATTAACAACCGCTTGCAGTTGAAATTCTCTATTCCCCGTTAAGGGGATTGAAACACAGTACTAATCAAGTTGGACGAATTAATCATAGCGTTGAAATTCTCTATTCCCCGTTAAGGGGATTGAAACGTGAACTTGCATGAAAGGACGGCGCAAACGGCTTAGTTGAAATTCTCTATTCCCCGTTAAGGGGATTGAAACAGGAGATCCGGAAACATAGCTCGGTGAGACACTAATTGTGTTGAAATTCTCTATTCCCCGTTAAGGGGATTGAAACCTGAATCAGCTTTTCTAAATGTGATGGAAGGCAAGCAAGTTGAAATTCTCTATTCCCCGTTAAGGGGATTGAAACAATATCTTCTAAAATTGCAATTCCGCCCACGTTGTCGTGTTGAAATTCTCTATTCCCCGTTAAGGGGATTGAAACTAGCTTTCAATACTCCTAAAGATGATGCGATCGCTTCTAAGGTAGTTGAAATTCTCTATTCCCCGTTAAGGGGATTGAAACTTCATTAACAGGGAATACACATAATTTTTCTTTAAGTTGAAATTCTCTATTCCACGTTAAGGGGATTGAAACATACTAACGTCACCTCCTATTTGGCTTCCATTAATAGTTGAAATTCTCTATTCCCCGTTAAGGGGATTGAAACAGATATTAATACATGAGTGATTTTAGGGATGAAATCCGTCAAAGTTGAAATTCTCTATTCCCCGTTAAGGGGATTGAAACCTGCTGCCATTGTTATCTCCTAATTGGGACAAAGGTTGAAATTCTCTATTCCCCGTTAAGGGGATTGAAACACAACTAGTGATAGTGCCCAGCAAATTGCGGCTAGATTGAGGTTGAAATTCTCTATTCCCCGTTAAGGGGATTGAAACGGATGTGCATAATAATATAAGTCTCTGACCTCATGTTGAAATTCTCTATTCCCCGTTAAGGGGATTGAAACTACCAAGCATGAGTGGTTCATAATAATCTTTTGCTTGTTGAAATTCTCTATTCCCCGTTAAGGGGATTAAAACAATAGAACATCAGGATATGGCTTGTACAAGGATTCGCAAGTTGAAATCACCCACTTCCCCGCAAGGGAATTAAAACCAAAGTAAGAGTTAAAGCGAGATATATTATCTAATATTGAAAATAATCGCAGATGCCAACACGAACATTAATATGCTTACCGATACTCGTGCAGCAGAGAAAACCAATCATTCTCGCCAAAATGTATTGATTGTTGGGGGAGGCCCAGCAGGACTTGCCACAGCATTAATGCTAGCCAAACGTGGTTGGACAAATATTACAGTTTTGGAAAAACGCGCCACTGCTGATTACTATGAACCCGATAAATCATTCAATTATCTCATTGATGGTCGGGGTCAAAAATTTACTGACTTCCTTGGAATGACTGACAAGCTAGTAGAAATTAGTGTTCCAAATACAGAATTTTATCTCACAGAAATCAAAGCCAACGGAAGCAAAAAAACATTTAAATTACCTTTTGTAGATCCAAAGCAAAAAACAGCTTACTGGATTCCCCGAAGGGCATTTGTTCTTTTGCTATATCAAGAAATTGAACGTAATTGGCAAGACAAGATCACTGTACTGTTTAATACAACATGTGTTGAAATCAATAAGATAGCCCAAGAAAACGCAGAGGGTGAACAGCTTGAAGTTGTTTCCCAAACACAGAACGGTAGTGTTGCCAAATTTGAGCCTCAGCTTCTGGTTGGTTGTGATGGCATTTACTCCATTGTCCGAAACACTTTGAAAGAGTGGGACAAACCTACATCAGATAGATTTGAGATGAAGTGTTTTCCTTCGCCTAGCTCAAATTTGAGGTATAAAGTCTTAAGTTTACCTCCAAATTTTCCGTTAGATAAGAGTGGTGAGGAACACGCTGTATGTACTATGTCATATGCAGTTCGTAGCGCTTTCCGAGACCGCAGGCGAACACTGTCCCTTGGTTTATTACCAATTAAAAATCCAAATGAATTTCGTAGTGCAAATATCATTAGACTACCAAATCATGAGATATGGGAATTAAAAAATAGTGAACAGGTGTATAACTTTTTTGAGCAAGCCTTTCCACAATTGCCCATACACCAAATAGTTTCGCCTGAAGAAGCTGCTCGATTTGCTTCCAGTGAAGGCGGTTACTTTCCTCCTCCTCAATATTGTTCTGGATTGCACTTCGAGTTAACACACAAACAAGCAAATCAAGGAATAGGCGATCGTTCTTCTACCGTTGGGGTAGTCTTGTTAGGGGACACTATCCATTGCTTTCCTCCAGACATCGGACAAGGAGTCAATTCTGCATTAGAAGATGTGTGTGTCCTCAACGAAGCACTTTCTAAAAATGATGATGACATCTCTAGTGCTCTGCCTTTGTACGAATCCTTACGGTTTGCTGATGTCAAAGCTTTGATACGTCTTGCCCAAATTGCTTTTCCTTGGCAGTATAACCAAGCTCCCCTTCGCACAAAGCTATGGAATATCAACACTTTGCTGCGATTTTTACTCAATCGACTGCTACCCCAAATATTTAGTCCTCCAGCCTTCTTTCTGATTAGAAATCATCAACTTTCTTACCAGGAAATCTTAGTTAAGGCTCAACGTACTACCCAAATTCTATATATACTCGGTTTGATAGTGATAAGTGGATTTTTAGCTTCAGTTTTCAGATTAGTTCAAATCTAATAAGTCAACTTGCTGGCTATTGAATTGTGAGTGAAAAATACCTGTTTATTCATGCAATCTGCGCTCCGGGCAGAGCGCGTAAGCGCAAGCGTGTCCCTTTGGGACTTACGCGCAGCGTCTCGTAGAGAAGCTATCGCCCATCACCAATTATTTTCAAGTCCTGCTCAATTCGATCCAAAAGTTGAAATTATCCACTTAAGCGCAAGGGGATTAACACTGCATGGTCAGAGGAAACACAAGTAATTGTATCTCTGATGTGTAATACTCAATGAACAAAACAAATATTACAAAACGAATTGTGCTTTCTCACTGATGAATCTAGCCGCCCAGCAGCTTACTAATTTAACAGGAAAAACTAGGTTAGAAGCAAGAACAATACTCATCTCTCAAGGCTTTGAATTTAAAACCTCCACAACAGGCGGATATGAAACTTATGAGCATCCAGATGGCAGTGTAATTCATATTAGACCAAATGGAGAAATTGTCCGTAGCGGACCAAAGATTAAAGGTAATAATAGAAAATATTACCGTCGTAGGTACGATCAATTTGGTAGCCAAATACAATTTATCCCTGGAGCAAATACACATAGTACCGGAGAAATTGTGATTCCATGACTATAAGCATTGCCCAAAATATAACAACCTTTTTGGAAGATTTGAAAAGCGCTGATCTCATTGGAATTTCCTTACTTCCTCAAAATTTTGGATTGCGCCTTGAGTTTACCTTTGGTCCCGAATCTGGTGATGCGAAGATTGAACTTTATCGAATCGTTCACCTTGTGATTTCTCAGCCTCTAAATACAGATGATGAAGATTTTTGCTTTTGGGTAGGGGAAGTGGAACTCAAGAAAATCGAGGAAGGCGGAAGTCAAATTTTATCAGCCTTGTCTTACCCATTTAAGGATTCAAAGGGAAGCATTGAGACAGATTCATCACTCATTTATTTTCGTTTGGAAGGAGATATCTGTGTAGAAGTCGTCTGTGGCAATTATAAAATATTTCAGGAAATTTAACAGTAAACAGTTATCAGTTATCAGTGAACAGTTATCAGTTATCAGTTATCAGGTAGGAAACGGACTCGTCCACCCCTTGTTCACTGTTTACTGTTCACTGTTCACTGTTCACTGTTTTAAAACTAAATTCCCAGCCGTTGATAAACCTCCTCTAAATGTTTTAAATGCTGCTGTGCATCAAAACACTCTTCAATTTCTGCTGACGATAATTTTTCGGTAACGCGAGAGTCTTTGACAATCAACTCATGAAAATCACCGTCTGGTTTGTTCCAAGCGGTGTGAGCGTTTTGCTGCACAATTGCGTAAGCATCTTCACGGCTCATTCCTTTGTCTACCAGTGCTAATAGCACCCTCTGGCTGAATACCACGCCACCATAACAGTACATATTCCGTTCCATGTTGTCTGGATAAACCAGTAGGTTTTTCACCAACTCGGTGATTTCTTTCAACATAAAGTGAGTCAAAATGCAAGAGTCGGGAAGAATCACTCGTTCTGCCGAACTATGGGAAATATCTCTCTCATGCCATAATGCGATATTTTCCAGGGCAACACCAGCATGAGAGCGAACTAATCTTGCCATTCCTGTGAGTCTTTCTGAACGAATGGGGTTGCGTTTGTGGGGCATGGCTGAGGAGCCTTTTTGCCCTTTGGAGAAGAATTCTTCGACTTCTAGAACGTCTGTTTTTTGTAAGTTGCGAATTTCGACGGCGAAGCGTTCTATGGATGCGGCAAGCATTGCTAGTTGCTGCACAAAGTCGGCGTGGCGATCGCGCGATATCACCTGTGTCGATGCTGTATCCGGTTTGAGTCCGAGTTTTTCGCAGGCGATCGCCTCCACCCGAGGTTCAATATTGGCATAAGTTCCCACTGCACCAGACATCTTACCCACAGCGATTGTTTCACGCAAAATTTTCAAACGTTCTTGGTGTCGCAACACTTCTGCTAACCACCCAGCCAACTTAAAACCAAAAGTGATAGGTTCAGCGTGAATACCGTGGGAACGTCCAATCATCACCGTGGTGCGATGTTCCTTAGCCTTTTGACGAATAACCTCAATCAAATCTTCTAGGCGTTGCATCAACACATCCAGACTAGCAACAAGTTGCAGTGCCAAAGCCGTATCCAGCACATCAGAACTCGTTAAACCCAAGTGGATGTAACGCCCCACCTCACCAACATATTCATTGACATTTGTCAAGAAAGCAACCACATCGTGGCGGACTTCAGCTTCAATTTCCAGCACCCGCTTTGGATCAAAATTCGCCTTTGCCTTAATCTCCTCAACCGCTGTAGTTGGAATATAACCCAACTCAGCTTGAGCCTCACAAACAGCAATTTCTACTTGCAGCCAAGTTTTTAGCTTATATGCTTCTGTCCAGAGATTGCCCATCTCGGGCAAGGTATAACGCTCAATCACAGTCCGCCACTTAGTACAACCGTCATATTGTACAAAGAACGCGGGAACTCATAAAGAGTATGTAGCAGACTTTAATCAAAAGTTTGCTCTTACTTTGAAGAAACACAGGGGTGTAGGGGTGTAAGGGCACTCATAAGATTGACTTGTTTAATGTGTACACTATCACATTTTAAAGTATATATCACTAGACTGCAGTGTTATTATTTACCTATAAAAAAATACAAGCTGGTATTTGTAGAATAATTTATGCGTAGAGTATAATTCCAACAATTCAGAGTTCTCTTATTTCTAAGTATAAAAATTATCTTTTTTGATTCTATTCCTTCTGGATGTGGGTATATTGTTAGTCTATCAGGCAAAATAAAACTACTATGCTTCTCCAGCATTTCTCTTCTCAATTACGACTAAAGCCTCTAGAGAAAACTAGAGGTTTTTTTTAAGTTTTTTTGTCGTTACTTGATAAATAGTTATACCTAAAAAAAATAACATATAATTTGAGAAGATTGCTTCCTTTCAGTACATTTTGGTCGTTGCGTACATCTTACGTTTAATTTTATTGCTCTACTTTAGTTGGAAAATTTGTGAACCAAGATGATTCAACTCTTGGCTCAACTTACCCCATAAGTAATTACTTTGTTGACTGACTACGACTTGCGGGTTAAATGCACTATCTGTCACAAACATTTTTGGAATTGCTATTAGTTAGAGTCATCATCAGAGCGTTTTCTCTTTTGTGTTCGTTCATTCCTATTTTTTGGTTTCATCCCTTGATTAAGGCGAGCATCTTCTGTCAGAGGAATGGCATGTTTATCGGGGATAATGCGGGAACCATACTTTCTCGCATAAACCTGGGTAAACTCGGCACCAAAAAAGAGAATCTGGGCAGCATAATTAACCCAAGCCAAGATAATTACCACAGAGCCAGCAGCACCGTAGGCTGATCCAAAACTGCCGTTACCCAGATACTGTCCCAAAAGATACCTGCCAATAGAAAACAAAAATGCGGTGAGCGCAGCTCCGGTTAAAACATCACTCCAAGTAATTTTAACATCTGGCAGTACTTTGAAAATTAGCCCAAATAGTAATGTGGTGATGGCAAAACCAATGATGAAGTTGAGAAACTGCCAGATAAAATCGACACCAGGTACGACATTTTTAAAGTAACCAACTAGCGCTACTAACACTCCACTAATCACAAGTGACACAAGTAATAAAAAACCAATAACTAATACCATCGCAAACGATGTCACACGTTGGCGAACTATGTTTTTCATAACCCGTCCGGGTTTTGGCTGCACTTCCCAAATCGTATTTAGGGCATCTTGCAACTCGGTAAATAAACCAGTAGCACCAAACAGCAGGACGACAACGCTGATAATGGAAGCGATAGTTCCCGCTTTCGGCTGGCTGGCATTTTGAATGGCTGTCTGGATAACTTGTGCGCTAGGTTTACCGACTAAACCTTGAAGTTGCTCTACAATTGCGCCCTGTGCCGCTGCTTCTCCAAATACCGCACCGGCGATCGCAATGACAATAATCAGTAATGGGGCAATAGAAAAAATAGTGTAATAAGAGAGTGCTGCGGCTAAACGTGACGCTTTATCCTTACTCCATTCTTGGAATGTCTCTTGGAACAGTTCTACAACTGCCTTTAAATTCATCAAAATATCTCCTTTTGGGGTGATGTACTGACCAGCCCAGGCGAGCAGTACTAAAAATATTATATGTATTGCATCTTTCCCACTGACTTCTTTTGACTGACACGTGAGTTCTTTTGTTAAAAATTGCTTTCAAGAAACACGCTTAACAGGGAACGCTTAACGCTTAACGCTTAACAGGGAAAAAGGTGTTTGTTTCATTCATAACGGGTGGCGCGCCGCTAGTCGGTTGCTCCTAATCTAGTCGGTTGCTCCTAATAAAGTTATCAGTAAACGTTCTTACACATATGTCTGATTAATTTTAGATTCAATGAGTATCATGTGCTTAACCCTGTTTTAAAGATACCGACTGAATCCTGTAATTCTAGCGCTACTTCTTGTGTTTGCTGCAGAGAATGAGACACTATACCAGACGAATCGGCAGTACGTTCACAAGCTTCAGCAACCTCTTTTATGGACGACACAACTGTTTGAGATGTTTTTGTCTGAGAAACTGTTTCTGTAAGAATTAACTCTAAGCAAGAATCAATCTGGCGGGACACGTCTATAATCTGATTGAGATTATACTTGGCATTTTCAACAACTTTTACTCCACCCACCATCTGAGTTGTTCCTTGTTCTATGCCTCTGACAACTTCCCTGGTTTGCGATTGAATGTTGTCGAAAATTTGTGAAATTTCTTTGGTTACTTCAGCAGACTTCGCAACCAATTGAGAAATTTCTTCTGCTAATTTGATAAAGATTGGATTTCCACCCATCCACGCAGCCTCAACACCAGCATTGACAGCTAACAAGTTGACTTGCATATCAATTTGCTTCATCAAGGATACAAAGGAGGAAATTTTTTGAGAAGTTTCGCCCACACACTTGACTCTGTTCGCAGTTTCCACAACAATTTGTTGTAAATTCCAAATAGTATCGAGCGTAAAATCCATTGCTTTACCAGCCGTCTGTGCTTTATCAGAAGTCGCTTCAATAACTTCTGTCGCTTGGTGAGCAATCTGTGCGACTGTTTGGATCGACACACTCATGTTATCCATTTCTTCAAGACTGTGGTTAATTTCGTTAACCTGTATGAGTGCTTCATCTGCTAAGTGTTGGATAGCACTAGAGTTTGGCTCCATAGCAACACTCAGTTGGTCAGCAGCTGTTTTGACTTGAGTTACAATCCGCTGGAAACTGTCGATAATAGTATTTAAAAAATCAGCCACTACACCAATTTCACCAACTGAAATTTTAGCTCGAACTGTTAAATCACCATGAGTTGCTTCTTTAACATCACCAATAAGTTCTAAAAGCTGCCTTTGAAGAACTTCTTTAGTCTGCCGAAATCCTTCTTCCGCTTGCTTGCGTAAAGTAATGTCAGATAGCACTCCAATAAAATTTGTGACGCGTCCAAATGCGTCTCGTACTGGAGAAACTGTTAATTCACACCAAAATGGGGTGCTATCTTTGCGGTAACTCCTGACAATAATTTGGTATTCACTCGAGTCACGCATAGCGTCGCGTATTTGTTCAACAGTCGTTTGATTTGTGTCGGTTCCCAGTAAAAAGCGGTAGTTGCATCCAAGCACATCTTCTTGTGAATAACCTGTGATTGTTTCAAAAGCGGGGTTGCAAAAAATGATCGGATTGTCGCTTTGGTGCGAGTCGGTAATAAAGATGGCGTTACTAGCAGCTGCAATTGCTCGATCACGAAGCAGCAATACTTTTTGTGCCTGTTGAAGTTCATCAAAAAGACTGGCTTGTTCTAAGGCAATTCCAACTTGAATTGCGAGTTGTCTAAATAAATCAATTTCAGACTTTTGCCATTTTCGAGGTCTTAAGCATTCATGGGCACATAATAAACCTGTCAGCTGATAATTTTTTAAAATAGGTGCAACTAAATTTGCCTTAATTTGAAAACTTTCTAAAAGATTTTTCTGACTATCTGTAAAATCTGCTTTATAAATGTTGCTAGTGGCTCGAACTCTACCACTTTTGTACATTTCAATCTCATCTTCGCGAAATGAATCATTGACTTTTTGTCCTAAAGTTTTCACCAAACCCTCTGCAACTGACTCCGCGATAATAGTACCACTCCAGTCAGAATTGAAGTGATAAATCACAACACGATCTGTTGTTAATGCTTGACGAATTTCATTAACGGTTGTACCGAAAATATCATCTAATTTGAGCGATCGCCGGATGCCTAGAGTAATTTCTATAAATTGCTGGGAACGTATCGTTTCGACTTCTTGTTGTTCCAAAAGCTTCCCTGAGGCTGCTAAACGCTGATCGACAAACGAAGTTAGCAATGCAAAACCCAAGATAACAACAGTGGCGACACCAATGCCAATAGCCAGCCAACTTAGGGAGTTAGTTATTGCTTGGGAATTCGTAAATACTTGTAAATTGCTGGCTTTAAAATGAGCCGCTGCCATTCCTGTGTAGTGCATCCCAGCAATTGCTACTCCCATGACGACTGCACTGCCAAGCTTTGTCCACCCCACGCTACTCGTCTGCATGCGTAATTGAAACGCAATCCATAGTGCGATGATCGACGCACCAATGGCGATCAGCACAGAAAGCATAAACAGCAGTGGGTTATACTCAGTGGTTGCTTCCATTCGCATCGCGTACATTCCAATGTAGTGCATCGACGCAATACCAATACCCATGAGGGTACCACCAATCAGCAATTGCCAGAGATTCAACACTCGGCGACTGGCAAGAAAAAGTGCGCCAAGCGAGGCAATGATGGCAGGCAGTATTGACACCACCACAGTCCACATGTCGTAGAACATCGGTATCGGCAAACTGAAGGCAAGCATCGCGACAAAATGCATCGACCAGATACCGATTCCCATTACAATCCCGCCGCCAATCAGCCAAGCCATTCTCGCCGATGCCTTGGCTGCCGTGACCCGCCCAGCTAAATCAAGAGCAGTGTATGATGCAAAAACTGCAATGATAATGGAAAACGTTACAAGCCGTGAGTCATGGCTACTACTGATAACTAAATCTTCCTGAAGCATCAGCTTAACCTCAAGGTATATGATGGATTAAATTTTATTTTTTCGTGGTTTGATGCATATAGATTAAGCTTTCCATACCACTAAAAGCATCACTATTTTTGCACTTTTTTTAGAGAATGTCTGCTGACTCATAAAGAAGCGTTATAATTAACTTAAATTACTCTCAAACAAAATAATTTGGCTCGGGATATATAAATTTCTCTGAGTTTTCCTTTTTTCATAATTTTCTTCTTCAATTATTCTCCGTTGACAAAAATTAAATAACTTATTTTGAATTTAAAATCTTGAGTTGATATAAAATTTAATTGTTTCTCAAAGTAGGAATTCCTTGTAATATTCTGCTATTGACAATTTTCTATGAAAATTCTATTAAAATCATTGACAAAACTCAGAAATTGTACATCCTCAATAACTGGATTTGTAAAAATTACGATTTTGTCTTGTCAATCATTTAGAAAACACAAAAATTAATATGAATCAAGAAAAAAGAACGATACCAGCATTACTGAGTGAGCGTTATCATATCATCAGCGTACTTGGATCTGGTGGATTTTGCGACACTTTCTTAGCAGAAGACACCCAAATGCCCTCGGCACGCCGTTGTGTGATTAAACAACTCAAACCAGTCAACGACAGTCCTCTGATTCAAGAACAGATACAAAAGCGATTTCGACGGGAAGCTATCGCTTTAGAGGATCTTGGAGCTGCTAGTCATCAAATTCCCACTCTGTACGCTTACTTTCAGAAGTTTGGACAATTCTATTTAGTACAGGAATGGATCGACGGACAAACCCTGTTTGAGAAAGTCCAACAAAGTGGATGTTTAAGCGAAAGCGAGGTTGTCTCCATTTTGATCTGTTTGTTAGATGTGCTGGAATATGTGCATGACAAAGGTCTCATCCATCGGGATATTAAGCCAGATAACATCATTTTGCGCTCATCAGATCACAAACCAGTGTTGATTGATTTTGGTGCAGTGCGAGAAACGATGGGGACAGTGGTGAGTTCTCAAGGATCTGTCAGCAGTTCAATTATTGTTGGTACAGCGGGTTTTATGCCTAATGAACAAGCAGCAGGGCGTCCAGTTTTTGCCAGTGATCTATATAGTTTAGGACTAACAGCTATTTATTTGCTCACAGGACAATTGCCGCAACAAATGACGACAGACTTATACACTGGGGAGAGTATCTGGCAGCGCGATGGAGTCAGTGCAAGTTTAGCAGCAGTCCTAGATAAAGCAATTCGCAACAATATTAGGGAACGCTATCCCAGCGCTAGAGCAATGATATATGCTTTACAAAGCATAGCAAGTTCTCTTGCATCTGAGCAGGTGGGTAAGCGTACTCAACCACCAACCCAGACTCTTCCTACGACTCTAAGGCCTGCCGCTGAAAACAAAAGACAGAACAGTATATTTATTGGTAGCGTTTTTATGATAGGTGCATTATTCGGTACATCTATAATTATTGGTCTTTTGTTAACAAACTTTCGCCAACCAACAGCGTATAAGAAAGAACCCTCCTCTGGATTAGTCACAAAACCAACTGGATCAGATGCCCCTTTTAGATTATCTCCTTCTGTAAACCCCAGTTCTCAAATGGTACAAATTCTAAAACAACAAAATATAGAGACTGGTGCTTTGCCTAGTTCATTTCATTTTATAGCAGACTCTACCTTCCCAAATTTACAAAATGCTGTCAAGCAAACGAAAATTTTGCAGGCGGCAGGTTATTCTCAAACAGGTGTGTTTTGGATACCAGATTATCCAAATTTGGTTGACAAGCATTTATTTGTTGTTTATGTAACTACTTTTAGTGATCGCTCTAGTTGTTTGAACTTCCTCAGGGATTATGGAAAAGTGAATCCAAACGCATACTGCGCTTTCGCAAGTAAAGATCCAAAAGCACCAACAGCACGGCTATCCTTTAGAGAAATTCAGTAGTTGTGCATGATGGCTGAGTCACTTGCTAGCCCCTAAGGGGCGCTACGCAAACGCCCGGCTGCGCTAACAAAATTAAGAACCCCATCGATAAGAACGTAAAGCAACTGGCGTCCCAGAGAAAAAGGAAGGAGAAATAATTCTGATACAAACGGATTTGATGTGAAACGGCAAAATATCCGTAATCTTCCCAGGACGGGTTGAAGTTTAATAGCAGTGCGAAAATAACTTTTCGATGAAATATTGTTAATTAGCTTTAGGATATAATTTAATGCCTTCCATTGCTTACGTTTCAACAAAAGATGGTGACTCCCTCGCGGTTCGCAAGCTTCCTGACGGGGAAAAAATAGATTCTTTGATTAATGGTACTGAAGTAACTGTAAGCAGCGAACCTGTATATGCAGGAAACAGGAATTGGGTACAAATTGGAGCGAATCGTTGGGTAGCGAATGAGTTTATAAAAATCATCAAAGGAGCGAGAGTGGTTGCTAATCGCTCGTTAAAAACCATCAGTGGTGGTTTGAGGATATACCAGACTCGACTCATTGATGGCAGAAATCAAGTTGTGAATACAGTACGAGGTGTTTCTGGTCGAGCGAACAAGCAAACTCCATCTGATATTGCGGGTTCTCAAACGCCTTTACCTTTTGGAATTTACACTTTCAACTATCCAGGAATAGTAGAATTTAAAGGGGGAGAATTTGGTGGTGTTTGGTCTCCAGTTACGCCGACTTTCAAAACTGAACGCTCAGAAATAGGTATTCACTACGATCCATCAGCTTTGCTACAAAATGCTAACAGTGGTACAGCAGGTTGTTTTGCCACACCAACTGTTGAGGAAAAAGACACTATGACAAACTTTATTCGCACTTACAAACCAACTCATTTTATTGTTTACCAAGGGTAATAGCCCTCTTCTGTCACTCTCCGAAAACATTTGCCATTTCTGAATTCTAGAGCTTTTGTATAGCAAGCGATTGCGCAATTCTTTTCTAATAACAAATACAAGACCCATTTTTTTCTAATAGCATAGCTTGTATTGATTGCCTCATGAGGCTTCTAGCGATACGCCTCTGGCGTCTGCCCTTTGGGCAATCGCCTTCCCGGAAAGTGACAGAAGAGGGATAGTGCAGTTCTAAATCATTTGTGAAAAACAAAAACCCCGACAATTTTTACGAAGTCGGGGTTCTGTGTCCCTCAATTTTAATCGCCAAGTGCAAAATATGAACTAGTACACGTTGGCGTAAGTCCTGCGTAAGCGATAGCTCCACTCTTACGAGAAGCCGCTACGCGTCTACGCGGAGCGAGGCTCAAATCTATGCCCTAAGTCCTTACGGACACGCTGCGCTTACGGGCACGCGCTCGTCCCAAGGGGACACGCTCTTGCAACGCTATCGGTGATTTTGACGTCTCGGCTCATTTCGACTTCGCTCAATGTAAACCGCTCGACGTCAAAGCTGAGCGAAGCGATGCACTGAGCTTGTCGTTGTGTCGAAGCTTTGAATTTTGAATTGGTATCACCCCAACCCCTGCGAACCCACACCAGAGGGTGCCGCAAGCGGTTGAGGTTCTTCGTTTTTTATAAGTGTTCATCCGGACATGATATTACACCGAATGCGCGGTCATCGCAATAAAAAAAGCCCGCTTTTAGCGGGCACAACAACACAACACAAATGGTCTAGCTCAGAGGGTGGTGAAGCGCTTACTCTGTGATAAATTAGTTGTCTTACATTGTTCAAGTAAAATCTTGGTGTTCATTGTTTCAGTTTCCCTTTTTTGTTTGTGTGGCGGCATTGATTGAAACCGCTTCTGATATTTCATATGGGTGACTTTTGATTTTTATGCACTTAAGGCAAATGTATTTGTTTAATTTGTCTGGCTGAAGAAAAAAAAGTCACCAGGAAATTTGGGAAGAATGCTGTAAAAGGTGATTTAGGAGTTGAACGGATCTTGTTAAGAATTAAGCGATCGCTATCTATACTGACTCTTTTCTCTTTTCTCGTACCATACGCTGTCGTTGCTGCACCACCCAGAACACCAGACAAAACAGTCAACTGTGACATCCTTGTTGTAGGTGGAGGACTGTCTGGTGTCGCCACAGCTTATGAGGCAATATTGGCAGGCGAAACGGTGTGCCTGACCGAAATTACTGATTGGTTGGGAGGACAAATCTCCTCGCAAGGAACTGCTGCACTTGATGAACGACCAACTCAGCGTCGCAAACTCTTCTACTCTCGCGGTTACTTAGAACTGCGAAAACGTATTGAGAGCAAATACCGTGGTAATATTAACCCTGGTAACTGTTGGGTAAGTGACTCGTGTTTTCTGCCGCGCGATGGTCATGAAATTTTGACTTCAATGCTCAAAGATGCTGAAAAAAAAGGCAAAGGAAAGTTGCAATGGTTCCCGAACACGGTGATTAAGGAATTGGAATATAGTAGCGACGGGAAGCTCATTAGTAGTGCGATCGCCATCCAACATCAACCAGTTCAAGGTGCACCACCCCTCAACACAACTCCATTATCTCAAACCATCGAAGACACTTATACCTACCAAAACTCATCCCGCTTTAGCAAAACTATTGTCCGCCTCGCCCCCAAACAAACCAAAAGTAAAGCTGGCAATAACGCTCCTAACTGGTATGTTGTAGACACTTCAGAAACTGGCGAAATTATCGCTCTTGCTGACGTTCCTTACAGACTAGGAATTGATGCTCGTTCTTATTTGGAACCTTCTTCTTCCAGTCCTCAAAACGATCCTTTTTGTACTCAGGGCTTTACCTACACCTTTGCAATGGAGGCGACCAAAGACCCGCAACCGCAAACAATGCCCGCATTTTATCCACAATACTCTCCATATTATAGTTATGAATTGAAGCGCTTAGCAAGTTTTCCCTTGGTTTTCACCTACCGTCGCATTTGGAGTCCCACCAAAGGACAACCAATGGAATTTGGTGGTGTCAAGTTTAACGCTCCCACCCCAGGGGATATCTCAATGCAAAACTGGACTTGGGGCAATGATTACCGTCCTGGAACTTCTGCTGATAACCTCATTTACACTCGTCAACAGTTACAAGCGAGTGGGCAACTGAAGCCAGGAGGTTGGATGGGTGGACTGCGAACAGAATCTTTACGCAAAGCTGAGGAAAATGCTTTAGGATACTATTACTGGTTGAGCGCCGGGGATACAGATTCTCAATTGGGCAATGGTGTCAAGCAGCCACAACCAAATCTCCGCTTTTTATCGGGCTTAGATTCCCCAATGGGGACAGCGCATGGCTTGTCGAAACATCCATATATGCGAGAAGGACGACGTATTATTGGACGCCCTAGCTGGGGACAACCCGAAGGCTTTTCTATTTGGGAAATTGATATCTCTCGTCGCAACTACAATGACGAGTACTACCGCAAAACACTACCACCAGATATGTATCGCCGCCTAAAAGCCGCATTAGGAGGTTTGGAAGCAGCATCAGTTCTTTCAGGGCAGATCAGTCCCGATAAGGTAGCGCGGCGTACTCGTTCCACTATTTTCCCTGATGCTGTGGGTATCGGTCACTACGCCATAGACTTTCATCCTTGCATGACCAAAAGCCCTCCAGAAACGCCCGGAAATACAGATCGTGCCGGTGAAAGACGTGGTGCTGGGCAAGCTTATCCTTTCCAAATTGCACTCAGGGCGATGATTCCTCAAAAAATCGACAATTTACTCGTCGGTGGTAAAAGCATTGCAACTAGTCACATCGCAGCAGCAGCATACAGGGTACACTCTTTTGAATGGTCTGCGGGTGCAGCAGCGGGCACGACAGCAGCTTTTGCCCTGAAAAATGGCATCGCACCCTACCAACTCGTAGATAAATTGCCCTTACCAGAACCGCGATTACAACTCCTCAAACAGCTGTTGGAGAAAAATGGTAACCCTACTGCCTTCCCGGATACCTCGATTTTTAACCAAAATTGGGATGATTGGAAGTAATTAGTCATTAGTCATTAGTCATTAGTCATTGGTCATTAGACTATTGACTATGGACTACACTAGTTAATTGTAGTTTAGTTTTGTTAAGCTTTTTGGCTAGGTGTACTATGGTTACAAGACTTTCAGCAGCTGTTTACGGGATGGCAACAGCACCAACTAAAGCTCCTGAACGGTCTAGTCAAGTGACCCGCAAGCCATATCCAAATTATAAAGTGATTGTATTGGATGATGATTTTAATACTTTCCAGCACGTTCACGATTGTTTGGTAAAGTATATTCCGGGTATGACTAGCGATCGCGCTTGGAAACTGACAAACCAAGTGCATAACGAAGGTCAAGCTATTGTCTGGACAGGTCCCCAAGAACCTGCTGAATTCTATCATCAGCAGCTTTCGAGAGCTGGTTTGACGATGGCTCCCCTTGAAGCCGCATAATACTGTAAGAAAATGACAAAACCCACTGAGGGCAGACTTGTTTGGAATCACTCAACCCACATTAGTGGTCTTATCCCAATCCTAGAACGTCTCACACGTCAGGATGGGATTCAAACCGTAACACCGGGACAAATTGGGCGAGTCAAAGGTCATAGCCCTCATTTACAATTGCGGATTTCAGTACCAATTCGCGGTGGGTTTAAGGCGATCGCACGCCACGGCAAAACAGTGCAAGAGGTGTTTATTGTGACGAATTTGGATCAAAATCAACTTGAGGAGGCGATCGCCTTTGCGATGAAAAAGTAATTTCTAGTCTTTGTGTCCAAAGTCCAATGGTTAATTCTACTAATGACTATTCCTGAACACGACTGACTGCAAATTTATGTAGCGGAAGGCTGACGATGCAAGAAAATGTTAAGAAATATGACAGTGCCGTCGTTATCCTTAAACTCATGACTACAGTTTCCCAATCAGGTAAAACTATTTTTTGGATAGCGAAAGCAACACAGTAAACTAGCCAGTAGGAAAAGCTCATTCTAAACAGAATCTTCTCTGTTTCTTCTACTTCATTATTTTCTTGCTTGCGCTCCCATAGTAACAATAGACCAGTAATGCAAGCGATAAAGGAAAGAAGCACAAAAAAATCGTGACAAACTAAATTTACTGAATGCATGCGTTGATATCCCAAAAATTTTCTATATCTATAGGAGATCAGTCTAAAGGAATAATCTTTTGGAATAAACCAATAGTTACAAACTGAAATAGATAACTCCCAATTTTGTAAATAAGTGCAAATAAGTTATAAGTTTGTTGTTAGTCGTTTGTTGTTAATTGTTATTTATTAACAATCTTGAACTTCACAAGCACCAATACTCACCCAGGTATTTGAACCGTCTGCCCAATGTTTTTTTCTAGGTAAAGAACGGGATAATCTATCTAATAGGAGTGACAATTACTTTTTTTATTAATCCTAATCTTACCCAATCCATAAGCTTTTGAAACTGTAGACGTTGAGACTCTTTATCTTCTCTACCAGATTCTACATCTGTCAAAACTAACTCAACGCTATATGCTTTTAATCTAGCTATTTGCTGGTTGAGTGCTGGTGTATTCTCTGCCTGTTCACGAGAACTGACACGTGAATAGGCAACACATTCGGGGATTTTCTCAGGGGTTGTGTTCACAAGCGCCAATACTCACCCAGCTACTTGAACCATCAGCCCAATGTTCTTTTTTCCAAATCGGAGCGTTGTGTTTGAGAGTATCTATCGCATAGCGACACGCTTCAAACGCTTCAGAACGATGAGGACAACCCACGGCAACTAAAACGCTGATTTCACCAACTTGCAACCGTCCAACACGATGATAAATGACGACACGGTTCACAATAGACCATTTTTGACGAATATCAGCAGCAATTTGATAAAACACCCGCATTGCCATCGGTTCATAAGCTTGATATTCTAGAGCAATCACAGGTTTACCATCTGTTTGATTACGAACCATCCCACTCATAACCACAACAGCGCCATTTGTTGAGTTATCCGCTTTGCCATAAACCTCTTCAATAGACAATGGCGCAAAGCTAACGGCAAAGCTATCTTCAGCTTTCGGCTGAATGGCAGAGGTAACAGAAGCTACGAGACCCAAGTTCATCTGAATAATTTCTATCTGTATGGGGAATTTATTCTTTTAAGTTGAATTCTAAAAAAGAATACCAACAATTATATAAATTTGGTTTACTTTACGTAATCTCACTGAAAATAAAAAAGTTTGTCATCCTCCTTTAGGCATACTACTATAATGAAGTGACTTAAATGGAGAATCCGATAGTAACTTCGTCGAGCTATCAAGTGCAGCAAGTACCAATTTTACCTAAAGGTAAGTTCCTAGTTCGAGCTACCAGTTGCAAGTAGTATAAGTAGCCGTCATGAACTGTGTACACCTTAGTAGGAACGGCCCGCCAGAAAGCTATCGGGGAAGACCTCCGGTCTCACTGCGATAGCCTTGCGGTGGGCGTCTACAAGTCGGGAAAGTGTAGCCGCGCACTGCCTCACCAAAACATATGAAAATATTTCTCCCAGCCTACGGCTCGTCGCTCCGCTAACATTCACTCACTCCCTCTCTGGTAACTTTCAACTCAGGTATGTTTAGTTTTTGGAAATTAAAAAGCAAATGTACATGGCAGTTGCAAACCGACTTAGAGTAAACATTGAATTCATGCCGTCACCTTAAAACTTCACTTGTTGAAGAATCTGGAGAACCCTGTATCACATCAAGACAAGCGATCATTCAATATTATAGGAAAAGATATAATGAATCTTTTATTGTCTAACAATGAAGCAGCAAGGCTTGTGGCTCTCCATCAGTATGACATTCTCGACACAGCACCAGAACAAGCATTTGACGATTTGGCATTCTTAGCCGCCCAGACTTGCGCAACACCGATTGCAGTAATAAATTTGATAGACACTAACCGTCAGTGGTTCAAAGCTAAAGTCGGGTTGGATGTGGAAGAAATGCCTCTGGATATTGGGTTTTGTCCCCTTTGTATCCAACAACGTGATATTTTAATCATTCCTGATACTTTGAGTGATGAACGGTTTGCTACTAATCCCATAGTAACGTCTGCTCCTTATGTGAGATTTTATGCTGGAGTTCCTTTAGTAACATCAGAAGAACAAGCAATAGGGACTGTATGTGTTGTTGATCGCGTACCGAGGAAAATCAGCCCCGAACAAGTGGAGTCGCTAAAAGCAATTAGCCGCTTAGTGATCAGACAACTAGAGTTACGCCGAAATTTAACTCAGCTAAGTAGTATAAAAGCAGAATATCAGCAAGCAGAAGAGAAATTGTGTTGGAAAGAAGCACTTTTGCGCTCAATGACTAGGGTCTCTCCACTAGCATTTTACATTGTTGATCACCGTACTAGTAAGATTTTATATGTCAATGAATCCTTTGGTGAAATTTTAGGCATTCAACACCTGAAAGAGCAAATTGAATTCGGCAAATTGAAACATGAGGATGTCATCAACAAATGCGACGAATTG
The DNA here is from genome assembly GCF_059505445.1 of Brasilonema angustatum. Classification (NCBI taxonomy): domain Bacteria; kingdom Bacillati; phylum Cyanobacteriota; class Cyanophyceae; order Nostocales; family Scytonemataceae; genus Brasilonema; species Brasilonema angustatum. The sequence goes on from NZ_JCACKO010000017.1 coordinate 48,995, forward strand.
ACAGAAGTTTCGCCTTTCATTTCCTGTCAATTAATTCCAAGTCAAACGTGCATACGTGAGGACGAAATTTTCTTGAATGATGGTCGCATTATCAAACGGTTTTCTAAAGGTATTCGAGATGAAAATGACCAATATTTTGCACAGCTATATATTTTTGAGGATATCACGGTACGCAAACTAGCAGAACAGCAAGTTCGTGAACAAGCAGAATTACTCGATATTGTTACAGACGCAATTATTGTACGTGATTTAAGTAGCAATAGAATTTTACTGTGGAATAAAAGTGCCGAGAACCTTTACGGTTGGAAAGCAGAAGAAACTCTTGGTAAAAAAACAGAGGAAATTTTCTCTAACGAACCCTTGCCGCAATACTGGGAAATTTCTAAAAATGTTTTGGAATCTGGCTCATGGCAAGGTGAGTTACAAACAATCACGAAATCTTGCAAAAAAATTATTGTTGAAAGTCGTTGGACACTAGTACGTGATGAGTATTTTCAACCGAAATCAATCCTTGTAGTTGATACTGATATCACAGAGAAAAAACAATTAGAAAAGCAATTTTTACGCAATCAGCGTCTGGAGAGTATAGGTACTCTCGCAAGTGGTATTGCTCACGATTTAAATAATGTGCTGTCTCCAATTTTGATGTCAGTACCAATGCTCAAAGCGAGTTGCGATGATGAGCGTAGTCAGCAAGTGCTAACCATTGTAGAAAATAATGCCAAACGCGGTGCCAATTTAGTGAAACAGGTGCTGTCATTTGCAAGCGGAACTGAAGGCAATTGGGTAAAATCCAGCCCCTCTACGGATGATGCTCCGAAGGGAGCCGCCTTCGGCGATCGCGTCGGCTGTGATTATCCAAAGCGTCCCTCCCATAGGTGCGGCGAAGCACGAAATGCCTGCACTGAAGTTCCTTCAGGGAGGCAATCTTCGATTGGCTGGGCGTATACGAGCGCTGGCACTGTACTTCAATTGAAGGAATTGATTTCAGAAATGACGCAAGTTGTTGAACAAACTTTTCCCAAATCAATAGTCGTCCAAACGAAAATTCAGTCAAATTTATTACCTTTATATGGTGATAGCACACAAATTTATCAAGTGCTAATGAATTTGTGTCTCAATGCTCGTGATGCGATGATAAATGGCGGAACTTTGCAAATTTCTACCAAGAATGTTTTCATTGATCAAAACTTTGCCAAAATGCATCTTGATGCTCAAGTCGGTTCTTACATTGTCCTCACAGTTTCTGACACAGGAATTGGTATCCCCAACGAACTCTTAGATAAAATTTTTGAACCATTTTTTACAACTAAAGAGTTTGGTCAGGGAACCGGACTTGGATTGTCAACTGTCATGCGTATTATTAAAGGTCATGGTGGGTTCATGATTGTATCTAGTAGCGTCGGCAAGGGCACAAAATTTCAAGTCTACCTGCCAGCAATCAAGACAGCTACGATGCAGTTAACCGAAGATCGAGAAAGTATACCAACCGGATACGGAGAATGTATTTTGGTTGTAGATGACGAACCTGCGATCAGAGAAATTACAAAAGTTTCTTTAGAAAAGAATAATTACAAAGCAATGACTGCCAGTGATGGTATAGAGGCAGTCGCACTCTATGCCCAGCAGAAAGATAAAATTAGTGCGGCAATTGTCGATATGATGATGCCAGATATGGATGGAATCACGACTATCAATACCTTGCACAAAATGAACCCACTGCTGCATATCATTGCTGTTAGTGGACTAGCAACAAGCGAACAGATAGTATTAGACAAAGCCTCTGAGTTAATAGCATTTTTACCCAAGCCCCATACAGCACAGGAGTTACTAAAAACTTTGCATTCGGTTATTTCTCGTCATTAGATAAAGTTAAGAATTAACTCATCCCACAATGAAAGTGAAAACAACCCTTACGCTTCTAGTCACAAAAAGCCGATAGATTTAAAGTCATTAATCATGACTCCAAGTGTCCTTAGGAAACAAGAAAATATCCTTGTTAAAGAGTTGAGATTTTTAATTTTTTAATGACTGTGATCTATCACGAAACTAATAACTAATGACTAAAACGGCTGGCGTTTACCTTGTCCACTCTCAAGGATCGCTGACTCCAGCCGTTTTTTGTTGAAGTCGGAAAAGATGAGGGAGAATAACAAATAGCTGATAACAAATAACTGATAATAAATATCTAATGACTAATTTGATTCTGGTTGTAGACGATGACGCTTTGACGCGGTTACAACTACGAACTTTGCTACAAAAAGAAGGGTATCAAGTAGCAGAGGCAATCAATTCTGATCAAGCTTTAGAATTGTATATAAAAATACAGCCAGACATGGTGTTGCTGGATGCCATGATGCCAATGATGAATGGCATTAGCTGCTGTGAGCAATTGCAAACACTTCCTGGTGCTACGGAAATACCTATTTTAATGATGACTGATCCCAACGAATCAGCATCAGTGGAACGCGCTTGGGGTTCTGGTGCTATTGATTACATTACCAAGCCAATTAAGTGGCAAGTCTTGCGTCAAAGAGTGCGTCGTCTTTTGGAAGCTCATCACGCCATACAGAAATTGCGAGAGCAAACGGAACAGGCGCAGAGTCGAGAGGCGCAACTGGTGATGGCATTAGAAGCAGCCAGCATGATTACTTGGGACTGGGACATTCTGAATAACAAATTAACTTGGCCGGATAACCTCAAACCACTATTTGGCTTGGAAAGTGCTACTTATGAAGCTTTTATTGAACGCGTTCATCCGCAAGACCGAGATTTTGTCAACCGTTCAGTGATGCAGACTCTCCAAGAAGGCACAGAATACGACATCGAATTTCGTGTTGTTTGGCACAACGGTATGGTTTGTTGGGTAGCAAGCAAAGGTGTCGTTTTTCGTGATTCTTCTGGAGTCGCAGTGCGGATGACTGGAATAGGAATGGACATCACTAAACGCAAGCAATCGGAGGAGGCGTTAGAAGTTTATGCCAAACGGCAGGCACTTGTAGCAGAACTCACTCAAGTAGCACTAGCTGGTGTGGACTTAACCACGCTGATGGACGAAACTGTTGCCCTGGTAGCTCAATGCCTGAAAGTTGAGTATTGCAAGGTTTTGGAACTCTGTAGCGATAATAACACCTTACTGCTACGGGCGGGAGTGGGTTGGGAGCCAGGGCTTGTAGGATATGCAACTGTTGGTGCTGGAATGGACTCTCAAGCTGGTTATACCCTGTCTTCCCAAGAGCCAGTAATTGTTGATGATCTCCGCACAGAAGAGAGATTCAACGGACCTCATCTGCTGCATAAGCATCAAGTCGTCAGCGGTTTGTCAGTCATCATTCATGGCAAAGAGCGTCCTTTTGGCGTTTTAGGGGCACACACAACCACACAACGTACCTTCAGCAAAGATGACATTTACTTTTTGCAAGCTGTAGCTAATATGTTAGCTACAGCCATTGAGCGTCAAAAAGTCGAAGATGCTCTTAGAGAAAGTGAGCAACGCTGGCAGTTAGCTTTGCGGGGCAATAATGATGGTATTTGGGACTGGAATGTTAAAACGAATGAAGTCTTCTTCTCGACTCGCTGGAAGCAAATGCTTGGTTACTCTGAGCATGAGATTCCCAATCATTTTGATGAATGGATGAACCGCGTGCATCCAGATGATATGATTTCGGTAACACGAGTCATTCAAGACCACTTTGCAAGAATTACTTCTTTTTACATTAGTGAGTATCGAATCCGGTGTAAAAACGGTAGTTACAAATGGATTTTGGATCGAGGTCAAGCACTCTGGGATGATGAAGGTACAGTTGTGCGAATGGCTGGCTCCCATACAGATATTACTGAACGTAAGCTGGCAGACGAAAAACTACAAGAAAGCGAAAAGCGTTTTCAAATACTTGCTCGTGCTACGAATGATGCTGTCTGGGATTGGGATTTACTGACAAATAAACTGTGGTGGAATGACAACGTACAAACTCTGTTTGGTTATTCAACAGAGCAAGTCAAAAGTGAAGTGACTTGGTGGCATGAGCATATACACCCAGATGATAGAAACAGAATTATTTCTGACATTCATGCTGTGATCAACAGCAATCAACATTTCTGGTCGAATGAATATCGCTTTCGCCGTGTTGACAATTCTTATGCCTACATTTTTGAGCGTGGTTATGTTGTTCATGACAACACAGGCAAGTCAGTGCGAATGATTGGGGCAATGATAGACTTTTCTGAACGCAAGCGGGTTCAACAAGAGCTACAGCGCCAGAACTTGCGATCGCAATTGTTTGCCAATATCAGTTTAAAAATTCGTCAGTCCTTACAAATTAATGAAATTCTCCAAACCAGTGTCACAGAGGTACAAAAGCTACTGCAAGCTGAGCGTGTCCTCATTTTTCGCTTGCTTCCAGATCGTTCTGGAATAGTGGTGCAAGAAGCTGTGGTTCCCGGTGTGCCTACCGTTCTCGGACAAAACCTCCATGACCCTTGCTTTGTCGAAGATTATGTTCAGAAATACTGCAATGGACGGATTAGTGCTGTTAGCGATATTGAGGGAGGTGGTGTTGAGCCTTGCTATATGGAATTTCTGAAAAAACTTAATGTTAGATCTAACCTTATTGTCCCTATTCTCCTAAAAAATCAACTTTGGGGGCTGCTCATCGCCCATCAGTGTACTCGTCCTCGTCAATGGACGAGCTGGGAAACTGAGCTTTTGCGACATCTAGCGGATCAAATGGGCATTGCTCTTGCGCAAGCTCAACTCTTGGAACAAGAAACTCGTCAACGCCAAGAACTCATCCGTTCTAATGACGAGCTGCAACAATTTGCCTTTGTCGCCTCTCACGATTTGCAAGAGCCATTGCGTAAAATCAAAACATTTGGCGATCGCTTGAAAGCGACTTGTGGTCATCTTTTAACAGAACAAGGACTAGATTACCTAGAACGGATGCAGAATGCAACCCGTAGAATGCAGGCTTTGGTTGAAGATTTGTTAACACTTTCACGAGTGACTACTAGGGCTCAGCCTTTTGTCCCAGTGAATTTGACACAAATTACGAAAGAAGTTTTGTCTGATTTGGAAGTACGTATCCAACAAACCCAGGCGTATGTGGAGGTAGGCGAATTACCTATCATTCATGCCGATCCGCTCCAGATGCGTCAACTACTACAAAACCTCATCGGCAATGCTCTGAAATTCTGCCGTAAAGAAGAACCACCTATTGTTAAGATTTACCAGATATTAAACCAACAAGATGTTGTCCAAGTGTGTCAGATTATTGTAGAAGATCATGGCATTGGTTTTGATGAAAAGTATCTTGACCGCATCTTCAACGTTTTTCAACGCCTGCATGGTCGTAGCGAATATGAAGGGACTGGTATAGGTTTGGCTATCTGCCGGAAAATTGTTGAACGTCACAACGGCAGCATCTCGGCACAAAGTACATTAGGGCAAGGATCGAAATTTGTCATCATACTTCCAATGCATCCTCCTGCATAATATGCTCTTGCTTAAAAGGCTTTATCATACGCCCAGAGGTTGTCGAGGATTTGGCAACCTATCTTCATTCATCTGTTGCGATTTAATAATCAATTAATCCTAAAACCAACGCAAAGGAGAAAATGCACAGTGAAGGGTCGGCAAATAACCATCAGAATTTTGATGGCTGATGATGATGAGGATGATTGTATGTTAGCTCGCGAGGCGTTGGCAGAAAGTCGATTGGCAAACGAGTTACACATCGTTAACGATGGTGAAGAATTAATGGATTATCTTTATCATCGTGGTATGTATACCCACAAAAGCAGTGCACCGCGACCACATATAATTTTGTTAGATTTAAATATGCCCAAAAAAGATGGTCGTGAGGCGCTTAAAGAGATTAAAGCTGATCCACATTTAAGGCAAATTCCCGTTGTTATTCTGACGACCTCCAAGGCAGAAGAAGATGTTTATAGCAGTTACGATTTGGGTGCCAACTCATTCATCATCAAACCTGTCACCTTCACGTCTTTGGTGGAAGTTATGAAAACACTAGGAAAGTACTGGTTTAACATCGTGGAACTGCCACTATAAGCAAAAGGAGGCAGAAATGAAAGAAAGTCCATTCAAAGTTCTTCTTGTTGATGATGATGAAGATGATTACGTTTTAACTCGTGATTGGTTTGGTGAATTTCAAGTCGCTTGTGGCGAATTGGAATGGAAAAATAGTTATCAGGCAGCAATGGATGCAATTGTTAAGAATCAATACGATGTCTGTCTTGTAGATTATCGTTTGGGTGCCAGTAACGGACTAGATTTGTTGCGTGAAGCAATTCATCAAGGCTGCTCTTCCCCAATCATTTTACTCACAGGAAAAGGAGATAGGGAAATAGACATTGAAGCAATGAAAGCAGGTGCAGCAGATTATTTAGAAAAAAGTCAGTTGACTGCTCCAATGCTTGAACGTTCTATTCGTTACGCAGTTGAGCGCAAGCGAGCAGAACAAAAGATTCGCGAACACGCCGCACTCCTTGATGTTGCGACTGATGCCATTTTTGTACGCGATTTAAACAAGAGAATTTTATTTTGGAATAAATCAGCCGAGCAACTATATGGTTGGAAAGCAACTGAAGCGATTGGCAAGAATACATCAGAACTTTGGCATGAGAAAGATATAGTACAATTTCAAGAAGCTCTTGCAACTTTATTGAAAAATGGTTCCTGGGAAGGCGAGCTGCATCAGATAACAAAATTGAAGAAAGAAATTATTGTTGAAAGTCGCTGGACACTTGTGCGCGAGTTTGATAAACAGGGACAATCAATTCTTGTTGTTAATACTAATATTACAGAAAAAAAAGAATTAGAAGCACAATTTTTTCGTGCTCAGCGTTTGGAAAGTATTGGAACTTTAGCAAGCGGTATTGCCCACGACCTCAATAATGTTCTTGCACCCATTTTAATGACCGCTCAACTTTTAGAATCGCAGCTGAATGACCAGCGGAGTAAACGACTGCTGCCAATATTAATATCTAACGCGAAACGAGGAGCAAGTTTAGTTAAACAAGTGCTTTCATTTACTCGCGGGATTGAGGGCGAGCGCACTCTCTTGCAATTAAAGCACTTAATAAGAGAAATTCAGCAAATTGTTAAAGAAACGTTTCCCAAATCTATTGAAGTTTTTACTTCACAAGACCAAACCCTTTGGACAGTTTCAGGTGATGCAACTCAATTGCATCAAGTCCTAATAAATTTGTGCGTTAATGCTCGTGACGCAATGCCTCATGGCGGTCAATTGACAATTTTGGCGGAAAATTTCATGATTGATAAAAATTACGCCAAGATGTATATTGATGCTCAAGTTGGTTCCTATGTTGTCATTACTGTTACTGATACTGGAATTGGTATTCCACAGGAAATTATAGACCGCATTTTTGAACCATTTTTTACAACGAAAGACCTAGGCAAAGGAACAGGACTTGGTCTTTCTACTGTACTTGGGATTGTTAAAAGCCACGGTGGTTTTGTGAATGTGTATAGTGAGGTAGGAAAAGGCACCCGATTTAAGGTGTTTTTACCAGCACAAGAAGCTACGGAAACTCCAGAAGAACAAGATTTGGAATTACCAAACGGTAATGGAGAACTCATTTTGGTTGTGGATGATGAAGATTCAATTCGAGATGTTACGAAAACATCGCTAGAAAGCTATAATTACAAAGCAATAATTGCTAGCGATGGCATTGAGGCGATCGCTCTTTATGCAGAACACCAGGATGAAATCTCTGTGGTCTTAACAGATATGGTTATGCCTTCTATGGATGGAATAACCACAATCCGGACCTTAAAAAAAATGAATCCTGCAGTCAAAATTATTGCCGTTAGTGGACTCGCTTCTAGTGAAAAGGTGAATACAGTCAATAACATGGGTGTTAAAGCCTTTTTATCTAAACCGTATACCGCAAAGCAGTTATTACAGACTATTAGTGCTGTCAAAAGTGGGAATTAAAATAAGGGAAATCGTTAATTGTTAGTAGTTAGTCACTACTAACAATTAATAAACAACATTTGCTATTCCCAATCTCCACGAAGAATAATGAGCAACCAATCTTCTGAAGTTTTAGCCGTCAACGCAGCTTTTTATCGAGCTTTTGAAAAAAAAGATATCGAGGCAATGAGTACTGTCTGGTCTCAAGGAACTGGTAGTTTTTGTGTTCATCCCGGATGGAATGTACTGCGCGGTTGGAAGGAGATTCGCTCCTCCTGGGTTAACATTTTCAAAAATACTGCTTACATTGAGATAAATACGGAGATAGTGACGACAGTTGTGCGTGATCACATCGCCTATGTTGTACTTGTAGAAAATGTTCTTCAAATTATTAACGGTCAGAGAAGACTAGAAGCACAATCAATTGCGACGAATATGTTTGAGCTTCTAGGTGGTAAGTGGTATCTTGTGCATCATCACGCCAGTCCAATTATGCGCTGAAGGAGTGATAGGAAAGATAAGGAACTAATCTCCAATTAACTCCACTGCATCACGTCTATCCCAATTGTCTAAGTAAACTTTGACAATCTCTTCTTTAGCAGTGGGTAATTGCTTACCAACAAAATCTGGATGAATTGGTAACTCCCGATGACCTCTATCTACCAGCACGGCTAAACGAATGATCTCTGGTCTCCCATACTCGTTTACCGCATTTAAAGCCGCACGAATTGTCCGTCCTTTATAAATGACATCATCGACGAGGACAACTGTTTTCCCTGTTAAATCAAAAGGGATGTCAGTTTTTGCAGGAGTCCGCAACCCAATTTGGTCGAGGTCATCACGATAAAATGTAATATCCAAGGCTCCCGTCGCTATCGGTATACCTTCAAGCGCCTCTATTTGACGCGTCAGTAAGTGAGCTAGAGGTACACCTCTAGTATAAATACCTAGTAGTACGAGTTGAGACAAATCACGCGTTTTTTCTACGATTTGAGAAGCGAGACGATTCACGGTACGACGGAGTTCTTCAGGTGAGAGAATCTCAACCACTTTGGTTTCGACAGACGCAGTCATAGACCAATACCCCTGAACAATGAGTTAGACGACTATAACAAATGGGTCATTGTGACTGCTAGCTTTGGTGGTTAGTAGAATTTTCTACTAACCACTGATTATTCACAACTAGCCATTCCCAATTCCCTATTTCCATGATGATTCATGATCACGCTCAAATTCAAAGTTTGCTTGTTCAAAATTCCAAAAAATAGCCCTCACTGACTCAGCAGCAAAACTATTGCAACCCCCAACCACAGCAAAAAAGAATATCGAGTGAGTTGCAAAGCTTGATAAATGCAATTTGGGGTGATGGGATGGATGGCGTCTCCCAGGAGAGGTTTATGTTTTGCTACCCCACGATACCAATTTGTACCTCCCACCTGCACACCTAAAATAGCAGCATAGGCGCACTCACTCCAGCCAGAGTTAGGACTAGGATCACAAACAGCATCTCGACGGCAAATTCGCCAAACATATAAGGGTTTCCCCGACAGAAGTGCCAGAGTCATCACAGTTAACCGACAAGGAATCCAAGTTAAACAATCTTCTAACCGTGCACTGAACCATCCTAAATATGTATAAGGTTTTTCTCGATAGCCTACCATTGAATCAAGAGTACTGCTGGCTTTATATGCCAAAGCAAGGGTTGTTGGACCGATAACAGGGATAAATGCACCAAGAATCGCATAAAAAAGAGGAGCCATAACTCCATCAGTGGCATTTTCTGTTACTGTTTCTAGAACGGCTCGTAAAATTTCTAGTTCTGTTAAATTTTCTGTATCTCGTCCGACGTAATGACTTAAAGTAGAGCGGGCATCTACAATATGTCCTGTTGTTAATGGTTGTAAAACTATTTCGGCTGCTATTCTTAAACTTTTAAAAGCAAAACAGCTAGCTAAGAGAATACTTTCTAACGCCACTCCCAAAAACGGATGCAGTAATCTAGCACTTTGAATAAGTAGGTAGCCTATAAACCCGCTACCAATTATTAGGATAATGCCTAGCGCAATTCCGACAATGCGCTGTGTCAGGGAATTTTGACAATATGTGATACTAAATTTGGTAAAGCGAGAAATTGCCCACCCCATGACTCGTACTGGATGAGGCCAACCCCACGGATCGCCAATAAAGTAATCTAAAGTAGCAGCAATAATTAAAACAACAGCTGATGTCATTAGTCAATGGTCAAAAGTCAAGAGTTAACGATCAAAACTTAAGAGTCAACAGTCAAATTACTAATGACTAAACAATAAAATTGGCTTCTTCCCCAAGAGAAGCCTGCCAACTACGAGCGTCGTAATAAAGATCTGCCAAGGTAATACTGTACAATGCTTCTTTGAGCTTTTGGTGCAGCCTTTGCCAAAGAGTAAATGTGACCCAATCTTCTGCTTGTGTTTGAGAAGCTTGGTGGTGGGGTAAAGGTTCAATAGTTTCTCCAACTGCTTCTAAAACTTCTCCTAGAGAGATTTGTGCAGGTTCTCGAACCAACTGGTATCCACCGATGCTACCACGCATTGATTTTACTAATCCAGCACGACGCATTTCTATAAGCAGTTTTTCTAAGTAAGGAGCTGGAATATCTTGACGAGAGGCGATCGCCTTAGTAGAAACAGGACCATACCCAGGCTGTAAACTCAAATCGAGCAAGGCTTTGACACTGTAGTGTCCTCTAGTTGTTAGTTTCATTTTCGTAAGCTTTGTCCTTTGTCCTTTGTCTTTTGTAATGACTAATGACAAGTGCTAATGACTAAGAATCAGTTTTGCTTATCATTTTCTCTGCTAGTGATCAAATTTTGTAAGTAGACAACTTTTTTAGGTATGCTTTATAAAACTTAAACAAATACAGCGTAGTCGTCACCACCAAGCCAGAACTATAAAGTATGAATTATCCTGTACCATCCATTAGGGGGTGAAAACAGTGAACAGTGAACACTGAACACTGAACACTTATCTAGATTTGGTGATCCAGATTTAGACAGCGACTGAAATATACCACTTAAATAAGTCAGAGACTTTAGCTCTCTCAAAAAAAGTGGGCAGCAATTGCTGATAACTGATAACTGATAACTGCTTGAAACAAGGATACTTCACTGGAAAATTTTCTCTATGGTTCAATCGAGGACTTGTTTCCTCTTACTTTTTCCTTAATTTGGTCATTGACAAACATACAAACTATAGTTATCACCATTGCCTATCTTCTTTAAAATATATTGTATTGTTAATGTTGGTCATTCCGTCAAAATTTTGCTATCTGGGTGCAATCTACTTAGCAATAGCACCAGATAAAAAATAAATAATGGCGCTCGCACTAGCATAACATCAGCTAAAATAAAATCGATTCACTGTATTTGACCATTCGTTTTTGAATTAAGTTGATGGCTAAACAGAAAAAAATTGAACCCCTAGTTGGTGAAGATCTGCTCAAGAAAGTCAAAGAGCTAGAAAATCTAAGCAAAGAAGAAAAAGCTAAACACTGTGGCTACTATACCGTAACCAAAAACGGTATAGAGCGCGTCAACATGATGAAATTCTTAAATGCTCTTATTGATGCTGAGGGCATTCAGTTAGACAGCGCTCCGAGTGCAAATGGTCGAGGTGGACGCAGTGCAAGCTATAGAATTAGCGTGCAGTCGAACGGTAACTTGTTGATAGGTTCAGCCTATACCAAACAAATGAATCTCAAACCAGGAGATGAGTTTATCATTACTTTAGGCAAAAAGCATATTCGTTTGAGACAAGTAGACTCCGACGAGAGAGAAGAGGTCGAGCTAGCAGAAGTTGCTGTGTAAATAGTTATTAGTCGTTAGTCAAAAGTCATTAGACTCCAAAGCTGTTGACTAATGACCGATACGGCGAACCCCAGTTCCCTGCGGCGGGAGATCCGCCTACAGGACTGGACTCACTTTTGACTGTTGGCTTATTGACTTATGCTCACACCTGTTTTGCGAGTCATTGGTAAGTAGTGGCGAAGTGCTCTACGCGTTACAGCGACGTTGCAGGTTAATCCAATTTGCTCTCTTTCTAGTAAACCTAAAATACGCTCTTGGTTATCTCGATCAACCACTGGTAAGTGATGCAAACCTTTAAGAGCCATGCGGTCTAAAGCTTCGGCTAGAGGTTCATCTTGTAATGCATAAAGAATATCAGTGGTACAGATATCCATGAGTGTTTGATTGCCTGTATTAGCTTGGATTTCACTTGAGGAACTTGGATATTTTTCCCAAAGGCAAAGAGCTCGGTTGACATCTTCTAAAGAGACGATACCGACTAATTGCCCTGCTTCATTAATAACTAAAGCACTTTGGCAGAGATCACCACTCATTTCCAAAGCTGCTTCTATCACATTCATGGTCGGTAGCAGCTTTTTCGGACTAGAATACATAGCATCTTCTACCAAGATTTGCTGCAAAATTTCTGATTGCTCGTCTTTCAACTCTGGAAGACCGATTTGCTGTAAGTTTGAATTCGAGTTAGAAGTTGGTTTAATTCGTTCTACTAGCCAAACACTCAAACCCACTGCTGCCATTAACGGTAAAACAATGCGATAGTCTCGCGTTAATTCAAAAAGTAACAAAATAGCTGTTAATGGAGCTCTGACAGTTGCAGCGAGAACTGCTGCCATCCCCACCATTGCGTAAGCAGGAGGAGCTGCCATATACTGTGTAACTACAGGTACTAGGCTTGCTAAAATTTTTGCATAAGCTGATCCGAAAGAAGCACCTAGAAACATGGCTGGTGCAAAAAGACCGCCAACAAAACCACTACCAGCACTAACAGCCGTCATGAACAGCTTGACTACCAGCAGCACAAGCAATAACTGTAGAGAAAACTTCACATCCTGAAGCATAGCTTCTATAGTGCCGTAACCGATGCCCAAAATTTGAGGAAACTGTAAAGCAACAATGCCAACAATGGTTCCACCAATAATCGGATGAATCGGTTCGCGTATATTACCTAGCCATCGCAAATAAGGTATTTGCCCATGAAAGCAGGCTTTTGCCAAAGCAATGAGTTGAGTATAAGCCAGAGAAACTAAACTAGCTCCCAAACCTAAGCCGAGATAAAGCGGTAATTCCAGAAGGCTGCGGACTTGGTAAGCGGGTAGGGCAAAAGCAGGCTGTGCACCCAAACCAATTTGAGCAACTAATGCCGCAACGACCGCTGCAAGCAGCACGACACTCACGGCAGAAGTGGCAAATGATGTCGCGCCTAACACCACCTCTAAGGCAAAGAAAACTCCGGCGATGGGGGCATTAAATCCTGCAGCTAAACCAGCAGCAGCACCAGCAGCCAAAAGCAATCGCTGTCGTTCTTGAGATACTTGTAAAACAACAGACAGCAGCATACCAAAACTTGCGCCAATTTCTACACTTGGTCCCTCTGGCCCTAGAGAAGCACCACTTCCTAAAGACACTGATGCGGCCAGCATCTTTGTTACTGGTCGTAATTGTCCCTTGATCTCTCCTCCTTGGGATGCGGCGATCAGAGTTGACAGTCCAGGACCAAAATCTTGGGTGCGCCAGCGCATCAATCCGATAATCAGTCCACCAAGGATGGGAACACACGCTAGAGTCCAAGAACCCCAAGCACCAATGACACCCATAAAATTTTCCAGCGTCAAGCGGTGAATCAGCTCGATCAAATAGTGAAAGGTCACCACACCCATGCCAGCACCACCGCCTATGAGGACGGCTAAAAGCAGCACAACAGTTTCTGGGGATGGTTGAAAACGGTTAAGCAGATCAGTCAAACGGGCAGAAGGAGTGGTAAAAGCAGGTTGTTCTACCACCTTCCTCAGTTCAGTTGAAGGCAGAAGAGTCATTGAGTGGAGAAGTAAATCTAATAAAAAATTTAAATTTTTCTGTCTTACATTTCATTGTGAGTGATCATTTAGCAACCAGACAAGTCAATTGCATATGTTAGTTTTACAAAGCTTTGGTAAATTAATTCCCGTTGCTGGCAATTTGTGTAAGGACAATGCTTAAATGGGAAAGAATTGAAGGTGAATGGTTATTAGCAGCGCTCATCTAGAGTAGTGAGGAGTAAATTGAAGGTTAAAGAGTGTAGACGCCTTATGACCATCAGACAGCGCTATCCACGAGGGCAGCCACTGCAAGGGAAGCGGGTTTGCCGACAGTCGGTGCAAGTGGCGTTTTCTCGCGTCTTGGCGATTGTGTGTCTTTTTGAGAGACGCAGTCACGTTGGTGTAAGCGCAAAACGCACGAACCCTTGTGTTGCAAGAACATGTGCCTTTGGGATTTACAAAGCAGCGGGCAAGGCAGGGTGATAGAAACACCCGATAGCCCTCCGGTGAAGACTTGAGCCCTGTGGGCACGGTTCCGTGCCAACGGTCTCGCTACGATAGCCGTAAGGCGTGGCCGTTCCCACTAGGGGTTGCCATTGCTACGAGCAATTATTAACTAAAGGCAAAAGTGCATATACACCTTGAGGATGACTCCCGACAGAGTGGTACTCACGATAATGTGAAGTATGGAGTTATTGATCATTTATCCTTTTTTGGTCATTCTCACAAAAATCTAGCTATACTCGTGTTGCAATCATTCAGCCATGGTCGTAGCACAAGCTTTTGCTTGTCTAAATTATGGATGTTTTATGCGTGATTTCTGACTAATGTCAGATCACACTAGGCAATCTACACGCATTTTGAGCAGAAATTCTCGCTCAGGTATTGAAAAGAGCAAGTAAGTGGACTAGACGGACGAGGTAGATGAATACACACACCTTTGATAATCATTATGTGACTTGCCCAATTTGCCAAAAAAATACTAAGCCAAAGCTAGTAAAGACGTGTATGGGATTGTATACCTGTCCGTATTGCCAGGAAAGGCTTGTAGTCTGTCAAAGCGGTCATTATGTCCGCGACCCGTTTGCCTACAAACAGATAATGATATCGTCGGTACTCCGTCGCCAAAGCCGACCTTTAGCTAGGATTCTCAGGGATTTTACCATCCTCAAGGGCCCTATAGTCGCTCTGGTTATAGGAGGTGCTATTCTCTTGAGTGTCATTGGTCTGACACAGCAAGCCTCAGACCAGAATTCTCCAGCGTTGCCAAAAACAGAAAAGCAACGTTAGACATTCGCCTTCGCTTAATTCAAAGTATGCCCTATATTCATAAAACACGCACTCGCGTGTTTAACATGTTCTCCCGACAAACGTAATTTGGATGAGACGAGTGCTATTAAAGAGCCTCTCTACTAATATATATTGACAAAAACGAATTATGTGGTATAGATAAAAATGTCTATTTGCGGCTTAATTTTTCGGTCTGGTTTTTAGCAAGAGCCAAAAGGTTCGATTAACACAACACCCACATCCTGCATTTTACGTCAATACTTCTACTAAACCACCGCTGTAACAATTGTTGGAGCGGTGGTCAATTTTAAGCTAAACTTCTGTCAGCTTAACCCTGAGGCACGAATCGGGTGTAAGTGCAAAGCGCACCCTTTTTCACATGCTGTTGTGTATGTTATTCAAATCACAAGGGGTATATTCTCTTGTCTTTTTTAAAATTATTTAGTATTTTTTGTAACTAGTGACCAACCGGAATCATGTTTAACTACTTTTATCGACTCTAATTTAAGATTGTTAAGTGCAGTTTCATCAAGCAGAAAATAAGGTTGTTTGTCAGATTGCCAATAATCCTTTAGTTCAGTAGAGGAAGCAGGAAGAATAGTGCGATCGCTATAAAAATCCAGTGATGGACGATGATCACGAAAAGATGTGTAAATTTTCTTTACTGGTGGGTTTGCCTGCTGGATCATCTGTGCTACTGGTTTGACAGGATAAGCTTCATTCAGTTCCCAAACCCAGTCATTGGATTTCATCAACAACAATAGCGAAACATAACTACCCCAAAATAGAATTTTGAGGAACTGCCTATCACCTCGCCCTACCAAAATAGCGGCTATTGCCATTGTGATCGTGACTGCTGCAAAAATCTGTTGTAAGTCTGGTTGTGCTGTATCCCCTAAACTATAGTAAATACAAACTCCACTTCCCAATATAGATATAAATACTAAAGATAAGAGCAAATACCGAGGATAAGATGAGAGTATTGGCATATTTCCAATTTCCGCAAGCTTAGCACCACAAGCTAAGGCTATGCCTGGGTAGATTGGAAACACGTACCAAGGAAGTTTTGTTTCCATCAATGAAATAGCGATCAGATAAACAGCACACCACACCAATACTAGTTTCGCCCAGTTCAAGTTGCGATTTTCCCAACACAAGCGCAAACTAGAAGGTAAAAAAATGAGCCAGGGCCATGTGTACTTGAATATCTCTAGTAAATAATACCACGGCGGTTGAGAATGGCCTTCAACAGATAGCCAAACACGGTTTAGGGATTGATCCATCATGCCGATTTTGGTAAAAGTGTTGCCATAGTGTACAAACTGGGCACCATACCAAAAAGTTACAGGTAGAATGCCAAGTAGAATTCCTGTCCACATGTATCGACTGGTAAGCAGTCGTGGTGTGTCCCAAAACAGAAAAACTAGTGCGATCGCCCCCAACAAGAAACCCAATATACCTTTTGTCAGGCAAATTAACCCAAAAGCGATGCCAACACCCAGACAGTAGCGTAAGTTGCGGCGCGATCGCAGCAAACACAACATCATGACCATGAAAAAACAAACAGCCACCCCATCCAACATTGCTAACCGCCCATGACGTACCACTGGTAGCATTGTCAGGTAAGTCAAGGCGCTATAGATAGCTGCCCAACGTTGGCGAAATATTTCCCGCCCAATGTAATACAGTAAAGGTACTGATAGAGCGCTTAGTAGTGCTCCAGGTAAACGTGATGTCCACTCATTAACTCCTCCCAAGGAGTAAGCCCAAGCAATCAGCAAGTGTACGAGCGGTGGCTTATTATGATATGGTTCACCCCCAAGCGTTGGGTAAAGCCAATGCATTGAACCAGATGGGGCACGTGATATTTCGCGCGCAACTTGTGCGACAGTACCTTCATCCCAATCTCGCAGCGGCAAGCCTCCCAAATTTATGGTATAGAGTAAAACTGCAGCTAAAAGCAGTACTATGACCCATACCCAATCAATCCATTTGTCTACCGTGCGATATTGCTTTTCCAGACGACCCCAAATAAAGCTTCCTTCTTGCATGTTCGGTGGATATTTATTGTACTTGCTGGTTTGATTAAACTCCAGACGCTTTGGAGTCTTGAATGTTGCCACTTGTTACTACAAGTGTTTTTAAATAATCCCTTCTTCTTTAAATTAGCTTATAATTTTTCGTAAAAACATAATGTTTATTACAATATTTTCCTCTTTTTCATTTTATTTAACATTTTTTCTTCTGATAATAGTGCTACAACTATTACTAATAAAAATCTAAAATTGTCTGATTAGGAGAGAATTCATGAATCTACCTGTTGTTTTAGATGTTGCTCTTGGCTTAATTTTTATTTACTTGACTTTGAGCTTGCTGACTTCGGAAATTCAGGAGTTGATTACCACGCTTCTACAGTGGAGAGCTAAACATTTGAAAAAGTCAATTCAATCGCTCATAGCGGGTGGTAGTGAAACTCAAGATGAGGATATTGATCATGCTACACAGTTAGTACAGGAACTTTATCAAGATCCTTTGATTAATACCTTGAATCAAGAAGCTAAGGACAAGGTTGAAAGGGGATTCCGGGCACTTACTAAAACAAATAACACGAAAGCATTTGGGCTAAAACAAAGCGCTCCTTCTTATATTCCTTCGGAAACTTTTGCTAGTAGCTTATTAGAAACTTTAAAAATACCTCAGTTAATTAATTATGTTCAAACTCCCTCTGAAACAAAAACGAATTTGCACATGGTATTATCATCATACAAAGAACTGAGAACAGCTATTAACGACAAGGATAGTGAAAGCCATCAAAAAATTCAAAAGATTTATGGAGACGTAACTGAAAATGAAAATTTTAAGAAGCTTGTTAATAGTTTACCTGAGTACGTACCAAATAATCTCATAACCAGTCTTAGTGTTCTTTCTCAGCGGAGTCGGAGAAAGATTAGTGGCATTCAAGAGGATATGATTCAGTTTCAAAAAGAGGTTGAAACATGGTTTGATCGTTCTATGGATCGCTCAAGTGGTGTTTATAAGCGCAATGCCAAAGGAGTCGCCATTTTAATTGGGATATCAGTTGCAATATTAACGAATACTGATACATTTTTTGTCTTGAGAAGACTGTCCCAGGATTCTGTTATCCGCTCGGCTCTTACTCAAAGTGCAGTTCAACAACAAAATGATATTCTTAGTAATCCAGATGCCAGAAATAGATTTCAGGAACTTTTAGGGGAAGCTTCTGTACCTATTGGATGGCAAAATATCAGTCAACAATTTCAGCCATTGAGCAAGAGTCAGGGAAATAGTGCTAATAACTTGTTACTTAGAATTTGGCTAGTTTTCAAAATCCTTTTTGGTTGGCTCGTAAGCGGTTTAGCTATTGCTATGGGTGCGCCTTTTTGGTTTGATATCCTTAATAAAATTATCAATGTACGTAATTCAGGGCCAAAACCTGTTAAATATACTCAGGATCAACCGCCTGAATCATAGTATTTGCCTGCAATTAAAAGATAAAAATTACTTGCAACTCCCACTCTTGCTCGTGGCGAAGAATCTCAATTTGTCGAATAAACTCTCGAAAGTAAAATCGTCGTTCTGTTTCAGATAAGTCTAACCAAAATTGTGGAATTGAAACAGCTTGGGCGACAGAACGCAAATTAACAGGTGGTAAAGTTGCTAGTTTTGCTTGAAGTGCAGATATTTCCGTGCGGAGTTTGTATACTCTTAACTGAGCAGTTTCTGCATCCAAAACTCCAGTTTCTAACAAAAAGGGTAGCTGATTGAGTATTTCTTGATGACGGGTAATGTTTTCAGTTAAGCTATTTTTGACTGCATCCAACTGAGGAAAATTCATCCCCGCCACAGCAAGGGGTAAATCACGACAAACTGCTTGAATTGTCTGTTCTAAAATTTTTTGATAGGGAAGGGCGCGACACTTGGGATTTTTGGGACAGTTAATCGGACGCAAATAAAGATATTCTTTGTCTTGGTTGCGCATAGTCACACGAGTGACACTCATATGAGACTGACACTCCTGACAGACAACCAACCCAGCCAGAGAACGCGGTGCGCTAGCTGTGCGAGGAGGTAAACGACTGTTGCGGCGTAACAGTCGATCAACCTGGGCGGCTTCTTCTTTACTAATAATAGGAGCATGAGTATTGGAGAGAATTTCTCCGTTTTGATAAGCTGTATCACCTCGATAAACTGGATTTGTCAACCAACGGCGTCCGGTGGTGACAGAAATTTTCTTGCTGTATTTTCTGGCTAGGTAACGTACTGCTCCCCGTAGAGAACCATACAATAAGAAATGTTCAAAAAAATCTTTGACAACTGGTGAAGTGGTACGGTCAATGATGTATTTTGCTTTACCTCGGCGGTAACCGTAGGGAACTCTACCGGGTGGTGGCGCAGCATCCAGACGGTTGCGGGCGTGTCCTTGGCGAATCCGGCGACTACGTTGCTGACGCTGAATTTCGTAGAGTAATTTCAGTAACTGGGCGCGGGGGTTAGGATTTTGTTGGGAAGAATTGTAGTCTTGCTCAACAGCAATGAGTGTTATTCCCATTGCTTCAAGTTCCGCAAGGCGCGAACTGACTTCTTCTAGAGTATCTCCCAATTCTTCTAAGCGACGGATAAGGAGACAATCAGGCGGTTCTGTTTTGCAGTCGTTGAATAATTGTTGTAGTTGAGAGCGTTTCCCTAAGTCTTGGTAAATAAAATCTAACTCCCATCCCCAAGTTGTGGGGTCAGGAGTTGGTTCTAGTATAGGGTCAGTGTAGATGTAGGCGAAGATTTTCATGAGGCGATGTGCTACTTTCCCTAACTCAGATCTTGCACCTCCACCTGAGTACACCTTGAACTGAAGTTCAAGGCTTATAGGCAAAGTCCGTTAAAACGGACTGGGTAAGTCTTTGAGTCCGTTTTAACGGACTTGAGCTTTGAGCCAAGAAATTTATTTCTTGGCGAACAAAAACTATGGTGCAAGATCCTATCTAATGAAAATCGTAACCGTTCAGAGCGGTAGTAGAACCTTTAGTCTAGAATGCTTTACGTCTTGTAGGGCAATTGTGAACTGACAGAGGCGTAGATGCATTTGCGCAGCACCCCCTTAGGGGCTAGCGGCTTGTCGCCAGATATAGTTATTTAGTCAACACAAAATATGACAAAATCATTTACTAACCCAAGTTGCGGGTTATCAACCTGTGGGTGCTTTGCACTTGAATAGTCGTGC